>CANKXC010000019.1 GCA_947487355.1 Comamonadaceae bacterium
GCCATGCTCATGGTGACGGCGGGAAGCAACATGGCCTTTTTAAATTCAGTACTGGCTGTGGCCGATCCGGGCGACGAATTCATCTTGCCCATGCCGTTTTATTTCAATCAAGAAATGGCCATTCGCATGTGTGGCTGTGTGCCTGTGCCCGTCCCTTCCAACGAAGACTGGAGTCTGAATGTGCAAGTCATGGCCGCCGCCATCACATCACGCACGCGCGCCATCATCACTGTGTCACCCAACAACCCCACAGGCGCTGTTTACTCGGAAGCTTCTCTGCGCGCCATTAATTCCTTGTGCGCACAACATGGCCTCTATCACTTCAGTGATGAAGCCTATGAATACTTCACTTATGAAGGTGTCAAACACTTTTCCCCCGCTAGCATTCCAGGCGCTATGAAGCACACTCTGTCGTTTTATTCCATGTCCAAAAACTACGGCATGGCCAGCTGGCGTGTAGGCTATGTGGTCTTTCCAGCCAGCTTGTTCGATGCCATGAACAAGGTGCAAGACACCAACCTCATTTGCGCACCGATGCCCTCGCAGTTGTTGGCATTGGAAGCCTTGAAAAAAGGCAAGGCATGGGTCGCGCCCAAAGTTGAGGCCTTGAGCCAAGTGCGCCAAACGGTTTACCAAACCCTTGAAACATTGGGTGATTTGGTGCAGTTCCCCAAAACGCAAGGCGCGTTTTATGTGCTTATGAAATTGCCAGGTTTAGCGCAAGGTACTGAGCCCATCGCCTTCAATAAGGCCATGACTGAGAAGTTCAAAGTGGCGTCCATTCCAGGTTTTGCATTTGGGCTGACACAAACACATGAAGCAAATTACCAGCGCTTGTCCTACGGCGCATTGGAGGCGGCCAGTGTGGCCGAAGGTGCGCAGCGTTATGTGGCGGCTGTTCAAGATTGGTACAGCACGCACTGATTGACTACTACTGAAGCCCACCCTTTAGGGCGTCAGGCACTGGCAAGGGCATGACCTCTATGCCCTCTTCAAGCAAGTCTTTTGTTTCATCCACCGATGCTTGACCTCGGATGTTGCGTTCTTCAGATTCGCCGTAATGCATTTTTCGTGCTTCTTCGGCAAAGTTCTGACCAACGTCCTCGGTGTTGGCAATGACATGCTTGACCATCTTCATCCAAGCTTCTTGCACCATCTCCGCCGCCTCTGGGTGAACCTGGGCCAAGCTTGAAGCAACCGTTTCAGCAGTGGGCGCTGCGGGTGCATTGGCCGGCGTCACCGATGTGCCTGCCGCACTAGCAGGTTCTTCTGAAGGCGCAGATTTGCTTGCACGGGGCTCTGACGCACCTAAGTTCAATCTTGGTGCTGAGGGCAATTTGCGTACTTCGGTGTTGGCACACATTGGGCAGGCCACCAAGCCTCTTTCACGCTGGGATTGGTAATCTTCTTCAGAACCAAACCAGCCCTCGAAGGTGTGCATGCTTGCGCACTGAAGGTTCAAGACTTTCATGCTGCAGGCAACCATTCCAAGGCGTGATTGCCCTGCAAAACATTTTGCAACCAGAACATGCCCGTCAATGTTTTGGCATCGGTCACTTTGCCATTCAAACAATCTTGTTGCAGCGATTCTGGTGTTTGCAAAAACACTTCCAAGAACTCGCCCTCATCCAATCTGCGCTCACCTAAGCTCAATTCTTTGGCAAACCAAACTTCAATGAACTCGGTGGAATAAGAAATAACAGGATGCAAAACACCTGCCCTGGCCCATTGTTGCGCTTGGTAACCTGTTTCTTCAAACAACTCACGCTGTGCACATTGAAGCGTCGATTCGTTGGGATCGAGCTTGCCTGCTGGAAACTCAATCATGACTTGTTGAACAGGATAGCGGTACTGTCGCTCCATGACCAACCTGAGGGGCTGGTCTGGTTCTTCCAACATGGGAATGATCATGACGGCACCGGGGTGCGTGACATATTCTCGGGTGGCCTCTGAGCCATCTGGCAAAGCAACCGTATCGCGAAAGGCGTGAAGAAAATGTCCGCTAAAGAGCGCTTGGCTCTTTAGCTTTTTTTCAATCAGATGCGCATCCACCTGATTGTTCATGTTCAATTGGCCAACATTTGGGTCACTGAGCGAGCGCACAATGACATCAATGCACCAGGCACAATGCCCAAAACAAGAATCAACAAACCGTTCAGTGACAGCACCACGCGAACATCGGCCGCTGCAGAAACTGTGGTGGCTGTAACTGCCTCATCAAAGTACATGACCTTGACAACGCGCAAGTAATAGAACGCACCCACCAATGACATGGCAACGGCAAAGACAGCCATCGCAATGTCAGCCGTATGACCTGAAGCGATCAAGGCCTGCAAGACCGATAACTTGGCATAGAAACCGACCATGGGCGGAATACCTGCCAAAGAGAACATGCAGATAGCCATGACGCCGGCGTACAAGGGGCTGCGACTGTTGAGACCTGCTAAATCGGTAATTTCTTCGCTCTCAAAGCCTTGACGGGCCAACAAGAGAATGATGCCAAAGGTGGCCAAGGTGGTGAGCACATAACCCACCACATAGAACATGGCGGAGCTGTAGGCATTGGCACCCATGGCGGCGTTGCCACTGACCACACCCGACATCAAGCCTATGAGGACAAAACCCATTTGCGCAATGGTGGAGTAAGCCAACATGCGTTTGAGGTTGGTTTGAGCAATGGCAGCCAAGTTACCCACCAGCAAGGACGCAATGGCCAACAGCGCCAACATTTGTTGCCAGTCGATGGCCAAGGGCAACAAGCCTTCGACCAACATGCGAATGACGATGGCAAAAGCTGCAAACTTAGGGGCACCTGCAATCATGAGGGTGACGGCAGTGGGTGCACCTTGATAGACGTCAGGAACCCACATGTGGAAAGGCACCACGCCCAATTTAAAGGCCAAACCAGAGACCACAAAGACCAAGCCGAAGACCAAAACTTGGTGCTTGACTTGACCGCTGGCAATGACTTTGAACACAGTCGCCAAGTCCAAAGAGCCTGTTGCGCCGTACAACATAGACATGCCATACAACAAGAAGCCAGACGCCATGGCACCCAGCACAAAATACTTCATGGCAGCTTCAGTGGCTTGCATGTTGTCGCGGCGCAATGCCACGAGAGCATAGCTGGCCAATGTGAGCAACTCAAGACCCAAGTACAAAATCAAAAAGTTTTGTCCTGAAATCATGACGCTCATGCCGAGCAAGGCAAACACAGACAAGCTGAAAATTTCACCGCCGCGCAACATGTCGCGATCGGCCGCATAGGGGCGTGCGTAGACCAAGGTCACCATGACAGCGATGGTGGCAAAACACTTGAGCCAATGCCCCATGGGGTCTGACACCACCAACCGGCCAAAGCCATACAAGGTATGACCTGCATCTGCATAGAAGGCATGCAGCAAGGCAACGCCACCCAGAGACACCAAAGTCAAAACATATGTCACAGTGCGCTTGGGGCTTGTGACCAGCAGGTCGACCAGCGCAATGACGCAGGCCATGACCAGCAACACGATTTCTGGATACACCGTCATCCAGCTGGTTGAGTCAATCATGTCAATTCTCTCTATTCTTTAAGTGTCAGCTGCGCAATGGGATTCAAGGCAGTTTGCTAACAGCAACATGCTGCAACAAATTGGCCACAGAGACTTCCATCACATCGGTGAATGGCTTGGGATACAGGCCCATGTAAAGCACGGCAATGGCCAACAACGCCATGACCGTAAATTCACGTGCATTGATGTCAGTCAGTTCTTTCACATCGTTGTTGGTGACAGGACCCAGGTACACACGCTTGAACATCCACAAGGTGTAAGCGGCACCAAAGATGAGAGCGGATGCAGCCAACATGCCCACCACAAAGTCAAACTTCACAGCGCCCAAAATAACCATCCACTCGCCGACAAAACCGGCGGTACCTGGTAAGCCGCAATTGGCCATGGCAAAGAACAACGCAAAGGCTGCAAACTTGGGCATGGTGTTGACCACACCACCGTAACTGGATATTTCTCGAGAGTGCACGCGGTCGTACAACACGCCAATGGACAAGAACATGGCTGCAGACACAAAACCGTGCGCAATCATTTGCACCAAGCCACCAGACACACCTAGCGGGTTGAAGATGAAGAAGCCTAAAGTGACAAAGCCCATGTGTGCCACGGATGAATAAGCCACAAGTTTTTTCATGTCTTGTTGCACCATGGCTACCAGACCCACATAGACCACGGCCACCAAAGACAGAACAATCATGAAGGTGGCCCACTCGCGCGCGGCATCGGGTGCGATAGGCATGGAGAAACGCAAGAAACCGTAAGCACCCAGTTTTAGCATGATGGCCGCCAACACGGCAGAGCCACCCGTGGGCGCCTCAACGTGAACATCGGGCAACCAGGTGTGAACAGGCCACATGGGCACTTTGACAGCGAAGGCCGCAAAGAATGCAAAGAACAGAAAGTTTTGTGCTGTAGCTGACAAGGGCAATTTGTGCCATGCGGCAATGTCAAAACTGCCACCCGATTGGATGTACAAGTAAATGAGGGCAACCAGTGTTAGGAGTGAACCCAACAGCGTGTACAAGAAGAACTTGAATGCCGCGTAAATCTTGTTAGGGCCGCCCCAAATACCAATGATTAAGTACATTGGGATGAGCGTGGCTTCAAAGAAGACGTAGAACAGCAAACCGTCTAAGGCAGAAAACACACCAATCATCAATCCTGAAAGGATTAAGAAGGCGGCCATGTACTGATTGACTTTGCGGGTAATGACTTCCCAACCGGCAATGATCACAATGACGTTGATGAACGCAGTCAGAATGACAAACCAAACTGATATGCCATCGACACCCAGGTGGTAGTTCACATTGAAGCGTTCAATCCAAGAAGCTTTTTCGACAAACTGCATGGCAGCCGTATCTAGCTTGAAGCCGCTGTACAAAGGCAGCGTGACCAAGAGACTCACAATCGCGCCAACCAATGCCACCCAACGAACGGTGCCAGCTTGCTCGTCGCGCCCTAAAGCCAATAAAACAATGCCGAACGCGATAGGCGTCCAAATGGCAAGGCTCAACAATCCCATTTTGTTACTTCCTTATTTGTTGAGCCAGACGAAATACGTCATGAGCAAAAAGATACCCAAGATCATCACCAAGGCGTAGTGGTACAAAAAGCCCGATTGCAACTTGCGGGTCCAGTTAGCAACCATGCCCACGAGTTTCCAAGAGCCGTTCACGACCAATCCGTCGATCAAGGTGCGATCGCCGACTTTCCAAAGACCCATACCCAAAGCGCGAGCGCCACGGGCCAAGATGTTTTCGTTGATCCAATCCATGTAGTACTTGTTTTCCAAGAGGACCACCAGAGGACGCAATGCACGACCGATGGCCGCAGGCACTGCAGGGTTGACGAGGTACATGTACCAAGCTACCACCACGCCCGCTAACGCCAGCCAGAAAGGCGCCGTAGAAATGGCATGCATGGCCATGGCAACAGGGCCATGGAATGCGGCAGCCAATTCCTTCATGGCATGGTGTTTGTCAGCATCGACAAAGATCGCATCCTTGAAGAAGTCACCGTACAACATGCCATTGATGGTCATGTAGCCAATGACCACGGAAGGTATGGCTAACAAAATCAAAGGCACAGTAACCACCCAAGGCGACTCGTGGGGTGAGTGACTGTCATGACCATGGTCGTCGTGATGGTCGTCGTGGCCGTGGTGTGCATCGGGGTTCTGGTCATAGCGCTCTTTGCCATGGAACACCAAGAAATACATGCGGAAAGAATAGAAGGCCGTGACGAACACACCCGCCAGCACAGCAAAGTTGGCAAAGCCAGCGGCAGCCAAATGGCTTTCGTGAACAGCTTCAATGATGCTGTCTTTGGAGTAGAAGCCAGAGAAGAAAGGCGTACCAATTAGAGCCAAAGAACCTAGCAATGAAGTGATCCATGTGATGGGCATGTACTTGCGCACGCCACCCATGTAACGGATGTCTTGATTGTGGTGCAAGCCCATGATGACCGAGCCTGCGCCCAAGAACAACAAGGCTTTGAAGAACGCATGGGTCATGAGGTGGAACACAGCCACAGAGTAAGCAGATGCACCCAAGGCCACTGTCATGTAACCCAATTGCGACAAAGTGGAATAAGCCACCACGCGTTTGATGTCGTTTTGAATGATGCCCATGAAGCCCATGAACAAGGCGGTAATGGAACCGATGATCATGATGAAGTTCAAAGCCGTATCAGACAACTCGAACAAGGGCGACATGCGTGCCACCATGAAGATACCGGCCGTCACCATGGTTGCTGCGTGAATTAGCGCAGAAATAGGTGTGGGGCCTTCCATAGAGTCGGGCAACCAAACATGCAATGGAAATTGAGCTGACTTGCCCATGGCGCCAATGAACAAGCAAATACAAATAACAGTGACCAGCATCCAGGAGGTGCCTGGCAGTGTGAGTGCGCTGAGGTCGGCAGCTTTGGCAAATGCTTCTGTGTAGTTCAAAGTACCGGCGTAGGCTGCAATGAGGCCAATGCCCAAGATGAAACCAAAGTCACCCACACGGTTAACCAAGAAGGCCTTCATGTTGGCAAAAATGGCCGTGGGCTTGTTGTACCAAAAACCAATGAGCAAATATGAAACCAAGCCCACCGCTTCCCAGCCAAAGAACAGTTGCAACATGTTGTTGCTCATGACCAGCATCAACATGGAGAAAGTGAATAAGGAAATGTAGGCAAAGAAACGGTTATAGCCTTCGTCTTCTTCCATGTAGCCGATGGTGTACAGGTGCACCATGAGGGACACAAAAGTAACGACGCACATCATCATGGCGGTGAGGCCATCGACCAAGAAGCCCACTTCCATTTTGAGACCACCAACCACCATCCAGGTGTAGAGGGTTTCATTGAAGCGGGCACCGTCAACCACCACACTTTTTAAAGTGGACGCTGACAAGATGAAGGCAATCAATACGCCCAAAATGGTCAGCGAATGTGTGAGGCGGCGACCAATCCAATTGCCACCAAATTGGGTACCAAAAATACCAGCCAGTGCGGCGCCCACAAGTGGGGCCAATGGCACTGCCAGCAGCGTAGAAGCGTTGAGGGTTTGGCTCATGTTGTTTTAACCTCTTAACCCTTGAGCGAATCGAGTTCGTCCACATTGATGCTGTTCATATTGCGGAACAGGAGCACCAAAATGGCCAACCCAATGGCGGACTCGGCCGCTGCCACTGTCAAGATGAAGAACACGAACACTTGTCCGTGCATGTCACCGAGGAAGTGAGAGAAAGCCACAAAGTTCATGTTGACCGCCAAGAGCATCAACTCAATGGCCATCAACAACACAATCAAATTCTTTCGGTTTAAGAAAATACCAATGACTGCCAAAGCGAACAACATAGCGCCCAGTGACAAATAGTGTCCAAGTGTCAAAGTCATTATTTAGTCTCCTTTGGGGCTTCTGCTGCGGCAGGTGCTTCAGGCGCTTTGGGCGCCTCCCCTACTTTCACGGCATCCATCTTGACCACCACGAGGCGGTCTGCTGCCCGGACGTGAACTTGCTCTGATGCATTGATGGCTTTGCTGTCTTTGCGCTCACGCAAAGTCAAGGCAATGGCGGCGATCATGGCCACCAACAAAATAGCAGCTGCAATTTGAATGGGCATGAGGTATTCGGTGTACAACAAAATACCCAAGGCCTTGGTGTTTGAAATTTCGGGTCCAACTTGGCCCACTGCAAGTGCCACTTTGGGTGCTTCAGAAATTCTGAAGCCGCTCATTAGGACCGCTGCCATTTCGAGGGCAACCAATGCACCCAAGCTGGCCGCCAATGGAAAATGCTTCCAAAAACCAGCACGCAATGTGTCCAAATTGATGTCAAGCATCATGACCACAAACAAGAACAACACCATCACGGCACCCAAGTAGACCAAGACCAAAGTCATGGCCAAAAACTCGGCTTGCAACATCAACCACAAACCAGAGGCTTGGGAGAATGCCAACATGAGAAAGAGGACTGCGTGCACTGGATTGCGCGCAGTCACAACTCGGAAAGATGCAAACAAGAGCACCACCGAGAAGAGATAAAAGAAACCAGTTTTGACGTCCATGGGTTGTCGCTTGTTAGTTTTTGTAAATTCAGCCGATCAACGGTACTTGGCATCTGCTGCTTTGGCTGCAGCAATGTCTTTTTCGTAACGATCGCCCACAGCCAAGAGCATCTCTTTGGTGTAGTGCAGGTCGCCACGTTTTTCACCGTGATATTCCAATATGGAAGTTTCAACAATGGAATCAACCGGGCAGCTTTCTTCGCAGAAACCGCAGAAGATGCACTTTGTTAAATCGATGTCATAGCGCGTGGTGCGGCGTGAACCGTCGGCACGCACATCGGATTCAATGGTGATGGCCATGGCGGGGCAGACAGCCTCGCACAATTTGCAAGCGATGCATCGCTCTTCACCGTTTTCATAACGGCGCAATGCATGCAAGCCTCTGAATCGAGGCGACAAAGGTGTCTTCTCTTCAGGGAATTGCAAAGTCACCTTACGGCGAAATGCGTAACGACCCGTTAAGGCCATGCCTTTGACCAACTCAAACAGCATGAAGCTTTTGAGAAAGTCTTTGAGCGAAAAATTGGATACAGCCACTGTAGACATGTCTTAACCCGGTTATTTCCAAATGTTCCAAGGAGAGTGCAACCACCCACCCACAATTACCAGCCACACCAAAGTCACTGGAATAAAAATCTTCCAACCCAAACGCATGATCTGGTCATAACGGAAGCGCGGGAAAGTGGCGCGAATCCAAATGAACATAGAGACCACCAAGAAGGTCTTGATACCCAGCCAAATCCAGCCAGGGATGAAGTTGAACAAGGCACTGTCAATGGGTGACATCCAGCCACCCAAGAACATGATGACCGCCAAGATGGACACCAACCACATGCTGGCGTATTCGGCCAAGAAGAAGATGGCAAAGCCCATGCCGGAATACTCAACCATGTGACCGGCCACAATCTCTGCCTCGCCTTCGACTACGTCAAACGGATGGCGATTGGTTTCAGCCACACCCGAGATGAGGTAGACCAAGAAAATGGGGAACAAAGGCAACCAGTTCCAAGACAAGAAATTCAAGCCCATGCTGGCCATTTCACCCTTGCCTTGACCCAACACAATTTCAGTGAGGTTCATGCTGCCCGTGACCATGATGACCACCACGAAGCAAAAGCCCATGGCAATCTCGTAACTGACCATTTGTGCTGAAGCACGCAAGGCACCCAAAAAAGCGTACTTGGAGTTAGAAGCCCAACCCGCAATGATGACGCCGTAGACCTCGATGGAGGTAATGGCCATGACCAACAACAAACCTGCATTGATGTTGGTGAGTGCCACTTCAGGGCCAAATGGAATAGCCACCCATGCAGCCAAGGCCGGCATGATGGCCATGATGGGACCTAAACGGAACAAGCCAGGCGCCACAGCGGAGGGCGTGATGATTTCTTTGGTGAGCAACTTGATGGCATCGGCAATGGGTTGCAACAAACCAAAGGGGCCGACACGGTTAGGACCCATGCGAACTTGCATGAAGCCCAAGAGCTTTCGCTCCCACAGCGTGAGGTAGGCGACTGCGCCCATGAGGGGTGCCAGGATACAAACAATTTTGATCAAAATCCACAAAACAGGCCAAGCCATGGTGGCCCACCAAGTTGCAGAAACGGCATTCAAGCCGCTGTTGTACAGCGCGTCAATCATGCGTGCACTCCTTCAGCAACAGAACTTGCAGCAGCATTTCGGGCATCGGCTGTCAATTGCAAAGACGGCGCGCGGCGCACCAAGCTGTCAAGTTGATAAATGGAGGCCACACAGGGTGTGTCAACAACGCCTGCCAAGCGAACTTCAGAACTGCAATCGTTGCTGAGGTTCAGTGGCGACGCTGTGATTTGTTTCAACACATCTTGCGAAGTTTCAAAAGCCAACTGAGGCAGGCCCAACATGTTGGCCAAGACGCGCAAAATTTTCCAGGCAGGACGGGTTTCGGCCAATGGCTTGACCACCGCATGGAAACTTTGCAAGCGACCTTCTGCATTCACAAAGCTGCCAGAGGTTTCTGTGAATGGCGCAATGGGCAACAAGACGTCCGAGAACGCCATGTTGGTTTTGAAGGGGCTGAGTGTGACCACCATTTGCATGGCTGCAAGAGCTGCAACTGATTTGGCACCTGCTGCTGAATCTTCAACAGGTTCTGTGTTGAGCAACAGGACGGCTTTCAAACCACCCGCCAACATTTGGGCAGCATTCAAGCCGCCAGATTGTGGCTGGGCTTTGGCCCATTGAGCGCCCACTGTGTTGGCTGCTTCTGTGAGGTAACCGTAGGTTGCGCCTGTGTTTTCAGCAATCCATTTGGCCAAGCTGAGCAAGCTAGAAGCATTGGCGTGATGCGCTGCCGCGTTGCCCAACAAAACCGCTTTGCGCTCGCCACCCAAAAGGGACTTGGCGATGGCTTGTGCTTCTGGTGTGGCTTGACCATTGACGGGGGCGGTAACGCCCTTCTCCATCGCAATGACCGCAGCAACATTGGCCAAGCTTTGTGCCCAAGCACTGGCTTCCTGCACATCGGCATTCTTCACTGGCATGGCCCATGCATCCGCATGGTTGAACAACGGTTTGGATGTGATGGCATTGACCTGCCCACCATGGCGCTGCGCCTGACGAATGCGCTGTGCAAACAGCGGATGGTCTTTGCGCAAGTTGCTACCCACCACCAACACTCGCTGGAGTTGCGACAAGCTGGCAACAGAAGTTCCCAAATAACGCACGCCTTCTGCTTTGGTAAATTCGGCATTGCGCAAACGGTAGTCAATGTTGTCAGAACCCAAAGAACGCACCAAGGTGCTTGCCAAGTGCAACTCTTCTAGGGTGCTGTGCGGGCTAACCAATGCACCGATGCTGCTGGCACCGTGGTCTTTGCTGATTTGATTCAAGCCGTTGGCAACATACTCCAACGCCGTTTGCCAGTCGACTTCTTTCCACTCACCACCCTGTTTGATCATGGGGGTGCGCAGACGATCTGCATTGTTCAAGGCTTCATAAGAGAAACGGTCGCGATCGGCAATCCAGCACTCGTTGACGTCTTCGTTTTCCAAAGGAACCACACGAAGCACTTCGTTGTTTTTAACTTGGACCACCAAGTTGGCGCCTGAAGAATCGTGCGGCGCAATCGATTTGCGGCGCGACAACTCCCATGTGCGGGCGCTGTAACGGAAAGGCTTGCTGGTGAGAGCGCCCACGGGGCAAATGTCAATCATGTTGCCCGACAGTTCAGAGTCAACCGATTGGCCCACGAAGGTTTCGATTTCGGCGTGTTCGCCACGGTGCGACATGCCCAACTCCATCACGCCTGCCACCTCTTGGCCAAAGCGAACGCAACGGGTGCAATGAATGCAACGGCTCATCTCTTGCATGCTGATGAGGGGGCCCACATCTTTGTGGAAGACCACACGCTTTTCTTCTTCGTAGCGTGAGCTTGAACCACCATAACCCACGGCCAAATCTTGCAACTGGCACTCTCCGCCTTGATCGCAAATGGGGCAATCGAGGGGGTGATTGATGAGCAAAAACTCCATGACTGACTGTTGAGCCTTGATGGCCTTGTCTGTCTTGGTGCGCACCACCATGCCTTGCGTAACGGGAGTCGCGCAAGCGGGCATGGGCTTGGGTGCTTTTTCCACATCCACCAAGCACATGCGGCAGTTGGCCGCAATGCTCAATTTCTTGTGATAGCAGAAGTGAGGAATGTAAGTGCCAGACTTTTCAGCCGCATGCATGACCATGCTGCCTTCTAAGACCTCAACTTTTTTACCGTCTAGTTCAATTTCAACCATGGTCGTCTGCCGTCTTAAACGTAAGCGGGGACCATGCAGGTCTTGTGCTCAACGTGGTACTCAAATTCGTGGCGGAAATGTTTGATCATTCCGCGCACAGGCATGGCGGCGGCATCGCCCAAAGCGCAAATGGTGCGGCCTTGGATGTTGTCTGCCACCGAGTTCAAGAGGTCGAGGTCGCTGGCGCGGCCTTGACCATTTTCGATTCTGTCGACCATGCGCCATAACCAACCCGTGCCTTCACGGCAAGGTGTGCACTGGCCACATGATTCGTGCGAATAAAAATAAGACAAACGTTGCAAGGACTTGACCATGCAGCGCGTTTCGTCCATGACGATGACAGCGCCAGAACCCAGCATAGAACCGGCTTTGGCAATAGCGTCGTAGTCCATGGTGATGTCCATAATGATGTTGGCTGGTAACACAGGGGCTGATGAACCGCCAGGAATAACAGCTTTCAAATTGCGACCACCGCGAACGCCACCGGCCAACTCCAAGAGCTTGGCAAAGGATGTGCCCATGGGAATTTCATAATTGCCTGGACGCTCAACGTCGCCGCTGATGGAGAAAATTTTGGTGCCGCCGTTGTTGGGCTTGCCGCATTCCAAGTAGGCCTGCCCACCGTTGCGAATGATCCATGGAACCGCTGCAAAAGTTTCGGTGTTGTTGATGGTGGTGGGTTTGCCGTACAAACCAAAGCTGGCGGGGAATGGTGGCTTGAAGCGTGGCTGGCCTTTTTTGCCTTCTAAGGATTCAAGCAAAGCCGTTTCTTCACCGCAGATGTAAGCACCGAAACCATGAGAAGCATGCAACTGGAAATTGAAGTTGCTGCCCATGATTTTGTCGCCCAGGTAGCCTGCTGCGCGGGCTTCTTCAAGGGCCGCCTCAAAGCGTTCGTAGGTCTGGAAAATTTCGCCATGAATGTAGTTGTAACCGACATTGATGCCCATGGCGTAAGCCGCGATGGCCATGCCTTCAATCACGATGTGCGGATTGAATTGCATGATGTCGCGGTCTTTGCACGTGCCAGGCTCGCCCTCGTCTGAATTGCAAACCAAATACTTTTGACCTGGAAACTGACGGGGCATAAAGCTCCACTTCAGACCAGTTGGGAAACCCGCACCGCCGCGGCCACGGAGTGATGATTCTTTGACCGTGGCAATGACTTGATCTTGCGTCAAACCCTCACCACCATCTTTGCCCAAAATTTTGCGCAAGGCTTGATAGCCACCCCGCGCCTCGTAATCTTTGAGGCTCCAGTTTTTGCCATCTAAGCCCGCATAAATTTGCGGGTTGATGTGACGGTCATGGAAACAAGATTCCTGACCCGATGCCGCAAAGCGCGACAACAACTGATTCAAATCAGCGCTCATGCTGCGCCTCCAGATTGTTGCAATGTATCGACCAACTCATCGAGCTTTTCGTTGCTCATGAAACTGCACATGGTGCGGTCATTGACCAACAGCACCGGCGCATCGGCGCAAGCGCCTTGGCATTCACTGGGTTGCAATGTGATAAGACCATCGGCTGTGGTTTCACCCACATTGATACCCAAACGCTTTTGCAAGTGGGCCATGGCTTGTTGGCCACCACGCAACTGGCAAGGCAAATTGGTGCAAACGTTCAGCTTGAACTTGCCCAACTGGTGCTGGTTGTACATGTTGTAAAAAGTGGTGACTTCATGCACAGCCATGGGCGCCATGCCCAAATAGTCGGCCACTTCTTTTTCGCTTTCGGGGCTGACCCAGCCCTGCTCTTGCTGCACGATGGACAAGCACGCCATGACGGCTGACTGCTTTTGATCGGCAGGAAATTTGGCCACTTCGCGAGCGAAGCGCACTTTAGTCGCATCAGAGATCATCGATCAATCTCTCCAAACACAATGTCCATGGTTCCGATGATGGCCACTGCGTCGGCCAACATGTGGCCACGGGCCATTTCATCAAGGGTCGCCAGGTGGGCATAGCCCGGGGCACGGATTTTTAAGCGGTAAGGCTTGTTGGCACCATCGCTGACGAGGTAGATACCAAACTCACCTTTGGGATGCTCGACGGCGGCATAAGCCTGCCCTTCGGGCACGTGGAAACCTTCTGTGAAAAGTTTGAAGTGGTGAATCAAACCTTCCATGTTGGTCTTCATGGATTCGCGTGAAGGCGGTGCAACTTTGTGGTTGTCAGTGATGACAGGGCCAGGGTTGGCTCTCAACCATTTGATACATTGCTGAATGATGCCGTTGGATTCACGCATCTCTTGCATGCGAACCAAATAGCGATCGTAGCTGTCGCCTGTCTTGCCAACTGGCACATCAAAGTGCATTTTGTCGTAGACATCGTAGGGCTGTGTTTTGCGCAAATCCCAAGCTACGCCAGAACCGCGCAACATAGGACCTGACATACCCAAGTTGATGGCACGCTCGGGAGAGACCACGCCCACGCCCACTGTGCGCTGCTTCCAAATGCGGTTGTCGGTGAGCAGAGTTTCGTACTCGTCGATGCACTTGGGGAATCGGTGGGTGAAGTCTTCAATAAAGTCGAGCAAAGAGCCTTGTCGATTGGCATTCAGCTCAGCAATGGCTTTGGCATTGCGAATTTTGTTGGATTGGTGCTGTGCCATGGTGTCTGGCAAATCGCGGTAGACGCCGCCCGGGCGGAAGTAAGCCGCATGCATCCGAGCACCAGAAACCGCTTCGTACATGTCGAACAAATCTTCACGCTCGCGGAATGTGTAAATCAAAACTGTGGAGCTGCCGCAATCGTTGGCGTGTGAACCCAACCACATGAGGTGATTGAGCAAACGGGTAATTTCGGAAAACATGACGCGGATGTATTGCGCCCGCTCGGGCACCTCAATGCCCAACAATTTTTCGATGGCCAAGCAGTACGCATGTTCGTTGGACATCATGGACACGTAGTCCAGGCGGTCCATGTAAGGCAAAGACTGAATGTAGGTTTTGGTTTCGGCCAATTTTTCGGTGGCGCGGTGCAAGAGACCAATGTGCGGATCGGCGCGCTGGACCACCTCTCCATCAAGCTCAAGCACCAATCGAAGTACGCCGTGGGCCGCTGGGTGCTGCGGTCCAAAGTTCAGTGTGTAGTTTTTAATTTCTGCCATGTTGATTCACACAAGCGTTAGAGCGCTCAGTGCAGACCTCCGTATTTTTCTTCGCGGATGATCCGAGGTGTAATTTCGCGGGGCTCAATGGAAACTGGCTCGTAAATGACGCGCGCACGCTCTGCGTCGTATCTCATTTCGACATGACCAGAGACCGGGAAATCTTTGCGGAAAGGATGACCAATGAAACCGTAATCGGTGAGGATGCGGCGCAAATCTTGGTGGCCTTCAAACACAATGCCATACAAATCGAAGGCTTCGCGCTCGTACCAGTTGGCAGAATTCCACAAGACATTGACGGAATCGACCAATGGCAAATCGTCATCGGGGCAAAGCACCATGACACGCACACGTTGATTGAGGCTAAGGGACAGCAAATGAACCACCACGCCAAAACGTGGTCCTTCTGTGCCTTTGTCGGCATAGGTGGAATAGTCAATGCCACACAAGTCCATCAGTTGTTCAAATTTGCAAGCAGGCGCATCGCGCAAAGTTTGCATGACACTGAAGTAATTGGCCGCTGAAACTGTAACGGTCACTTCACCTAAAGCAAGTTCTACTTTGGTGACTTGATCGCCCAAAACCTCTTGGAGGTTGAGCTGCAATTGTTCGGGGTGAATTGAAAAAGTCATGTTTTTCAAACCCGTGCAATGGTGTTGGTGCGGCGAATTTTTTGCTGCAACTGAATGATGCCGTAAATGAGCGCTTCTGCTGTGGGGGGGCAGCCAGGCACATACACATCGACCGGCACAATGCGATCACAACCGCGAACCACAGAGTAGCTGTAGTGGTAATAGCCACCACCGTTGGCACAAGAGCCCATAGAAATGACCCAACGTGGCTCGGACATTTGGTCGTAAACCTTGCGCAATGCAGGCGCCATTTTGTTGGTCAAGGTGCCGGCCACAATCATGAGGTCACTTTGGCGTGGGCTGGCGCGAAACACCTCAGCGCCAAATCGTGCCAAGTCATAGCGTGCTGTTGCGGCATGCATCATTTCGACAGCACAGCATGCCAAACCGAAGGTCATGGGCCACAAAGAACCCGTTTTGGCCCAGTTCACCACAGAGTCGTAACTTGTGGTAACAAAGCCTTCTTTCATTACGCCTTCAATCATTGTTCACATCCTTGTTGAAGCACACATTCAAATATCTGAAAGGGAAATCATTCCCAATCGAGGGCGCCTTTTTTCCATTCGTAGACAAAGCCCACAACCAGAATGGCCAGAAAAATAAGCACACCGACAAAACCCACCACACCGACTTCCTTGAGGGCAACAGCCCATGGAAAGAGGAAAGCGATTTCGAGGTCAAACAAAATGAACAGAATTGCCACCAAGTAGTAGCGGACATCAAATTTCATGCGGGCGTCTTCGAAGGCTTCAAAGCCGCATTCGTAAGGGGAGTTTTTTGCTGCGTCTGGGCGATTGGGGCCCAAGATGTAGCCCAAGACCTGAGGGATGACGCCGATGGCAACGCCTACCAAGATAAACAACAAGATAGGAAGGTATTGGTCGAGGTTGATCATGGACTTCTAATCACTGTTGAAACGCTGAGTGATCACACTCAGCGTTTCGATGTGTTGGTGCCGTCGGCGAGACTCGAACTCGCACAGCTTTCGCCACTACCCCCTCAAGATAGCGTGTCTACCAATTTCACCACGACGGCGGTTATTTGCTCTGATGGCGTGAGGCACTCAAGCATGAGTTTTGGCTCTCAGAACAACTCGTAGTTTACCCTCAAACCGCCCAAATCTTAGAGGTAAACATCGAAATTTATGAGTCGTTGCCAGATATGACAAACGACCCAAACTCTTACTTAGAACTTGCAGGTGCCGCGGGGGCATTTCCTGGAATTTGTGAAGCCGCACTGTTATCAACAGGGGCTGGCACGACAACAGACGCGCCCTCCAATACGCTGCCAGAGGCGGCAGGACGGAGGTTTCCAAAGTAAGCCAACATCAAGGTTGTGACAAAAAATACAGCTGCCAAGACAGCTGTGGTGCGCGACAAAAAGTTAGCGCCTCCAGTAGCGCCAAACAGGCTGCCAGAATTTCCACTGCCAAACGCGGCGCCCATGTCAGCACCTTTGCCTTGCTGCATCAGAATCAAACCAATCATCACCAAGGCCGACAACATTTGTACAGCCAAAATGACAGAAATCATTGCGTTCATTTATCGCTCCTGTTCAATATCTTGAGTCTAAAGTTCTACCGCTTTATGCGGCTACAGAACCAGCGGCCATGATGGCCAAAAAGTCGGCTGGCTTGAGAGCAGCACCGCCAATCAAGCCACCATCAATGTCGGGTTGTGACAGCAACTGTGCGGCATTGCCAGCATTCATACTGCCACCATACAAAATAGAAATACGATCTGAGTGCGGCGTGGCCGCTTTCAGTTGGGCACGCAAAACTGCGTGAACTTCTTGCGCCTGCTCTGGCGAGGCTGTTCGACCTGTACCAATGGCCCAAACGGGCTCGTA
>CANKXC010000020.1 GCA_947487355.1 Comamonadaceae bacterium
CGCTCAAAGTCACGCACGGTGCGCTGCATGTTGAGCGCATTTCCAAAACCTGTGTCGGCATCCACAATGACGGGCACACGCACGCGGTCTGTGATGTTGGCCAAGGTGTTGGCCACTTCGCTGGCCGTGGTGAGTCCAATGTCAGATCGACCCAACCGAGTGTAGGCAATGGACGCACCAGACAAATACAGGGCTTCAAAGCCAGCCTGCTCGGCAATGAGTGCGGTCAGGGCATCATAAATTCCAGGAGCGAGCAAGGGGCTGGGTTGTTGCAAACGTTGAGCCAGAGACATGTGAGTTTTCCTAGGAATTGGTATCAATCAAAAAGTTGGATTTGCAATGCGGCTTAAGTCGCAACTTAAGACTCGCTTTGATCTGTGTGCAATTTCTTCGAAATGTCTTGTGCAGCCAGCCAGCCACCCCCCACTGCACTTAACAAACCATTGCCGGCCAAATAACCATCGGCGCCACGACCCGAAACACCTCGAGCGGCACCACCAGCGGCATACAGATTGTTCAAGATTTGGCCGTTGGTTTTAACAACGCGGCATTGAGCGTCCACTTCCAATCCACCTTGGGTATGAAACAGTGCACCCGTTACTTTGATGGCGTGATAAGGGGCTTGCAAAGAGCGTGTGAAGCTTCTGCCCATCGTGTCTGTATGGGCAGCGCGAACTTCGTCCAAGGTAGCCTTCAAAGTAGCGGCTTCACATCCCACTAAAGCTGCCAAACCTTCAACATCCTTAGCTGTTCGGAGCGCGCCTGCCTGTTCGGCATCTCGGAAATCTGGAAAAGTGCGGAGAAGTTCTAACAAGGGTGCGTCAAAAATATTCCAAGCAATGCTGCCAGGCTGGCTCAACACATGAAAAGCTGCTTCTGAATAACCACCGGTTTCGTCGTTAAAGCGTTTGCCCAAGGTGTTCACTTGCACGCCACCTTCCATGATGAAAGCCCAAGTCATGAGCGCACCTTGTGGTGTGACCCAAGAACCGTGACCTTGGTAGGCATCCAGGTCGCCCATTTGCAATCCCAACTGACGGCCCCATTGAATGGCGGTCCCATCGTTGCCTTGATGGCCGGCAAAAACGGCATTGGCCATTTCGGGCAAGAGTTCTTTGACCATGTCGGTGTTGCCACCAAAGCCGTTGCAGGCCAGCAATAAATAGTCGCAAGACAAATGCTCAACGGCGCCATCGGGTCTTTGATAGCCAACACCCAGAACGTCGTCTTGTGCATTGACCCACAACTCAGAGACCAATGATTGACCCAAAATATCGGCACCTAAATCGGTGGCCACTTGCGCCAAGCGAGTCATCAGGGTGGCACCTGTTTTTTCTGGCATGGTGTGCATGCGCCTAACTGTGTGACCAGGGTATAAAAAGCCATCGACAATTTCAAAGGGTAAGCCCATTTTTTCCAATTCATCGATGGCCACGGTGGCAGCAGTCACATAAGCCTTGACCAAATGCAGAGGCGCATTGCCATGGGCTTTGTTCATCACATCGTCAATCAGCAATTGTTGTGAATCTTCAATGCCCAAAGATTTTTGCAGCCGTGTTTCGGCAGCAGGAATAAAACCAGATGACAAAGCGGAAGAGCCTGTGCCAGATTCATCACGTTCGAGCACCAAGACATCGATGCCAGCCTTGCGAAGAGCGATGGCCGCTGTCAAACCACAAGAGCCCCCTCCCACAACACAAACAGGCACCGCGGGTGTGCCTTCTGGCATGGTTTCAGCGCGAACAATTTGGGGGGCTTTTTGATTTTTCATTGTGATGCTCTTTGTTGTTGCAGGCGTAGCTTGAGTTGAGGCAATAGACCACCAGCTTCTACCATGGCCACTAAAAAATCGGGAATAGGATCGCAAGCCAGTCTTTGTCCGTTGCTTCGCACGACGGCCCATTGGTCCAAATCCAGTGATATGTGTTCAGCTTCTTGCAGCAGTTCTGCATCTTTGCAGGTCAACAACAAAAGCCCCAAATTGAACGCATTTCGAAAATACAAGCCACTGTAAGAAGGCGCAATAACGGCCTTCACACCCAATTTAACCAAGGCATCTGCCGCCTGCTCTCGGGATGAACCAATGCCAAAATTGGGACCTGCTGCCAGTACATCGCCCGAGCTAACTTCTGCAGCAAATTCGGGTCTAACGCCTTCTAAGCAATGCTTGGCAATGTCGTGAATGCCCAGTTTCATGTAAGCGCCGGGCGCTAATTGATCGGTGTCTACGTCGGCGCCAACTTTCCAAACTCTGTGCAACTTGCTCATACCAAGACCTCCCTGGGGTCGGCAATGCTGCCGCGCAAAGCAGACGCGGCCACGGTGTAGGGTGACGCCAAATAAACTTGTGCAGTGGCCGAACCCATGCGGCCCTTGAAGTTGCGTGCCGTGGTGGCAATTACATTGGCACCATCGGGAATGCTGCCACCATAACCTGAGCAAGCGCCACAAGAGGTTGGCAAGACTTCTGCACCCGATTGACGCAGGGCATGCATCACGCCCTCGCTTTCGGCTTGCGCTTGATCTTGCAAACTGGCAGGGGCCACCATGAGGCGAACACCTGCGGGCAGTTGTTGGCCTTTGAGAACTTGTGCTGCAGCACGCAAGTCTTCCAACTTGGCACCCGTACAAGCGCCAATGTAAGCCACTTGAATGGGCGTGTTTTTGAATTCGGTCACTGCCTTGGTGTTGGCGGGGCTGTGTGGTGCAGCCACTTGCGGCACCAAAGTGGCTGCGTCAAATTCATGAATTTGCTTGTCGGCATCTTCATCGGTATGCCAGCCTTCAATTTGCACATCTTTTGCACCTGTGGTGGCCAGCCAATCGCGTGTCACTTCATCGGGCGCAATCAAGCCCACCTGCGAGCCCATCTCTGCACTCATATTGGACATGGTCATGCGCTCTTGCATTGACAGCGCTTTGACAGCCTCGCCAGCAAACTCAACCGCCTGATACTGACCGCCGTTCATGCCAAACTGACCAATCATGTGCAGCATCATGTCTTTGGCGGTGACTCCTGGCTTAAGCCGATTGTTCCAACGCATTAACAATGTTTGCGGTACTCTTACCCAAAGTTGTCCAGTGACCACCACACCCAACATCTCGGTGCTACCTACACCAAACATGTAGGTGCCCAAAGCACCGCCAGTGGGCGAATGTGAATCGCCTCCCACGCAAAACATACCGGGCTTGAGGTGGCCTTTTTGAGGCAAGACCACATGACAAATGCCCATGCTGTCATAGACATGAGGCAATTGTTGTTCTACGGCCCACTCGCGCGCAATGCGAACAATGCGGCGTGAATCGTCATCACGTTCGGGCACGTAATGGTCCATGACCAAAACAACACGTGACTTGTCCCAAATTTCTGCGCCCAATTCTTCGAGCATGGGCTTCAAACGCCGCGGCCCCGACGAGTCGTGGAACATGGCCAAGTCGACTTGGCAATTGACGATTTCACCCACGGCGACATGGCTTCGGCCAGCCGCCTTGGCAATCAGTTTTTGCGCAAGCGTTTGAGGGAGATGAGAATGTTTTTCGGTGCTCATGTTTGACAAATCAATGAATGGGGGCAGCCCCGTTTCAAGCCTTCACCTTTTCTTCTCGCACGGCAACACGGGCATCCACATCGCCAATGCGAGAAACTTCCAATTGATATTCATAACGGTCAGGGCGATATAAGCCCTCTAGCCATTGCACGGGTTGATCCTGGGCATCGAACACCAAACGACGGACCGACAACAAGGCCGAGCCAATGGCCACACCCAGCGCATCGGCCACACGCGCATCGGCTTGGCGTGCCGAAATAGTTTGTTGCGCACGTCCAAGCTCTACACCCGCTTCGCTGAGTAACTGAAGCAGCGGTTTGGCTGACAAGTCTTTACGAACAATGTCAGCAGCCAAGCTTTGCGGCACATAGGTAATGATGTAGGACAGCGGGCCTTCACGTGAACTGCGCAAGCGGATGGCTTTTTTGACGGCTGAACCAACTTCCATTTGAAGTGCAAACGCAACATCTTCAGGTGCGGCAATGGTGCGCCAATCGAGTACTTTGATGGAGGTGGCTCGGCTGGCACTCACAATGTTTTCCATCAGTCCTGCCAAGCGGGTGGGCTGCGTGAGTGCAGACGGACTCACGCCTAAGCCGCCATGGTGAATGGGCTTGGGAAAAGTACCACGACCAGCTACACGAACGATCAGCTCTTCGGCCACCAATTTTTCCATGGCATGCCGAATCGTGACGCGGCCCACACCAAACTGTTTGGCCAACTCCATTTCTGCGGGCATGGCTTTGGCAAACCGCCCTTCGAGCAATTGCTCGCGCAGGACCAAATAGATTTGGTGGTACTTGGTTAAAGGCAAGCGGGGTGTCATGCCATGGCCTCTTCAAAATTCCATGCATGCATTTCAATGCCAAAAACTTCCTGGGGACTGACACCCACCAACTGGTGGTAGAGCATGAATTGATAGCATTCATTGGCCTCAATTTCGCTGGGCGTGAATGCAAAAGCCAAATTGCCGCCGGTGCTTAAGCGACCTGGAAAACCAAAGTGCAGCAAGTTTTGCTTGAACACCGATGCGGCTGTCTTGGCCATATTGGCAGTGGGTGCCAAAAACTCGATGACCAAACCAATTTCATGCAGGCTTCGGTGGGCAGGAGGCAAGCTTCTGACGGCGCCTTGGCCATAAACATGCGGCACCATGGACCAAGGGCCTGGTACCAATTTTTGAACCCGTTCAAGCACTGTTTGCAGGGCCTTCGGCATCATTTCAATCATGCGAGGGTCTGCCACACCCGCCAACAAAACAGCCCTAGACCCGGTGTGCACTGCCCCTTCAACTTTCAAAGTAGGTGCAAGGCGAGGTACAAATTGCGCACCAGAGACTTGGGTTCTGTGCGCGTCAATGGCGGTGTATTTGGCGTGACGCAAATGCAGTGTGCCCTCGGGCTCTTCCACCACCCATGGGTCTGCTTGTTCGTAAAGCGCATGGGCCGCAACCGACGCAGGTGTTGCATGCGCATTCGGATTCATGCTTTCTAAAATGAAGTCAAACTGGCCCAGCTCTGCCAAGATGGCATCACGGCCACCCGGTGTACAACACAGCGATGTGCACTCGATAATTTTGGCCATGTGCAATGACAATGCAGGGTCATAGCCCAACATTTGCGGCAGGGCTGCAAAAATAGCGGTGTCACACGATCGGCCGGCAATTAACACATCGGGTTGATGCGCCAATGCTTCGATGAAGGTGTGCGTTCCGCACTGCGCCACAATGTGAGTGGCCAATTCAATTTGAGATGGATTGGGTACAGGCAGAGGCAGCGAAACACCATCCGGGTCTAAGCTTTTTAAGCGGCCATCTTGAACGGCTTCTATCAAAATTTGACGCGGCACATCACTGCAAACTGTGGCCACTGAAAATGACAGCCCATGCTTTTGCGCCACTTCTTGCAGCAGGGCCAAGGTAGCTGCTAGTTGCGGTTTTGCGCCAGCCGTACCCGCACTGCCAATGATCAAGGGCACATTCAATTGTCTGGCCGCCAGCAGCACCAGTTCTAAATCGCGCAGAACCATGTCTTTGGGCGCCGCCATCTGACCCGAGCCCAAGTAAAAAGGTCCTGGGTCGATCGATCCCATGTCGCAACCAATGAAATGCGGCTTTCGCTGCAGTCCACGCGCAAGAGAGTCTTGAACAATGCCAAAACCCAATTGACCAGAAGCCGATAACACCCGCAGTCGTTCTTGACCTGGCACATGACTGGCAAGCAAGTGAGAAACTGCAGTTGGCTTGTGGGTGCTTGCCATGGTTTTAGACCCTCAATGACAAGAGGGGCCCATGCTGCTGAGCACCATACAAATCACCATCACCAGCATGACCGGCACACACAGTGCGCGGCATGGACAACTTAATGGCCAAAATTTCTGGCATATCAAATCGTCTGATTTGAGTCCTAAGCAAACCATACAGGGCCGCAATGGCGTTTATGTTGAGAGCGTCACTTTGTGCAGCTCGCTCGTAGCTTTCTTGGTCTCGAAAAAACAAATCCAAGGTGACACACAAAGGACCCGCATTTTTGCTGCGAATGACGCTGGCCAATTCGGTTAAGGGAAGCGCGTGCTGAGCCATCAACTTAACGTGCCGTAAAGCCGCCATCCGCACAAAGAATTTGACCTGTAACGAAGGACGCCCTTTGTGACAAGAGGAAGCTCACCACCTCCGCAATTTCTTGGGGCTGGCCAAGACGTCCCATAGGAATGCTGGTTTTCATGGCCTCAAGGGCAATAGGATCCGACATGGTGCTTGCCACCATGGGCGTAGCAACAGGACCTGGGCCCACAGCATTGATGCGAACACCTTCCAAAGCCCACTCCAAGGCCAATGATTTGACCATGCCATTCAAACCTGCTTTGGAGGCCGCATAGGCAGCGCCACGCGCATGGCCCACCAAGCCAATTTGGCTGCTGATGACCACCACGCTGGCATCACCATGGCGCGCTTTGCGCATTTGTGCAATGGCTGCCCGCGTTAAAACAAAGGTGGCATCCAAGTTGAGTGCCAAGGTTTGCCGCCACTCGTCCAGGGTAATTTCGTCCGACAATTTTTTGAAGAAAATGCCTGCACAACATGCCAAGGCATCTAAACCGCCTAGGGCTTGCGCCGCTTTTTCTGGCAAAGCCGCACAAGCTTTGTCGTCTAGTAAGTCTTGAACAAAAACCACCGCATTGGGCAGCGCCTGCTGAACAATTGAAACTTGTTCTGGGGACTGCACCACCGCAGCTACTTTGGCGCCATGGCTTGAAAGTGCGCAAGCCGTGGCAAAACCAATACCCGAACCCGCACCCGTCACCAAGACATGACGTCCTGCGAGTTCCATGGCCACATTAGACACAGCTCAAAGTCCCAAATAGTTTTTGCGAAGTTCTGGATCGCGCGCCAAATCAGAGGCCTTGCCTTGCATGGCCACTTCACCGTTTTCAATGATGTACGCCCGGTGTGCAATGGCCAAAGTTTGAACCGCATTTTGTTCCATCAACAAAATAGGCATGCCTTGCTTGTTGATGGTGGCAATCAATTCAAACATTTGCTCTACCAACAAAGGTGAGAGGCCCAATGAAGGCTCGTCCATGATGAGCAATGCAGGCTCGGACATGAGACCACGCCCAATGGCCAACATTTGTTGTTCGCCGCCAGACAGCGTGCCTGCCATTTGAGAAAAGCGTTCTTTCAAACGTGGAAAAATTTCGACGACGCGCTCTAGGTTTTGCGATCTGCGCGCTTTGCCTCGAATTTGACTGCCCAACTCTAGGTTTTCTTTGACATTCATGTTCGGGAAAATACGCCGGCCTTCGGGCACATGGATTAAGCCACGCTGAACCACTTCTGTGGAAGTCATGCCGGTCAGGTCTTCGCCTTGAAAACGAATGGAGCCACTGAATGGCTTGTAAAGTGCAGAGATGTTGTTGTTGAGGGTGGACTTGCCCACGCCATTGCTGCCCAGCACCGCCACAATTTCGCCTGCGCTTACATCGAGATTAATGCCGCGCAGAATTTCAATCTGTCCGTAGCCTGCGTGGAGATTGCGAATTTCAAGCATGTTCAACTCCTGGTGCTTGACCCGTCATTTGATCGGCAGCACCCCGTCCAAGGTAAGCTTCAATCACTTCCCGGTTGTTAACAACCTCTTCTGGTTTTCCTTCGGCAATGATCTTGCCGTAAGACAACACATAGATGTACTCAGACAAACTCATCACGGCATGCATGACGTGCTCAATGAGCAAGATGGTGACGCCAGAATCACGAATGCTGCGAATGAGCGCAATGATCTCAATGATCTCTTGCGGATTCAAGCCGGCCATGACTTCGTCCAGCAATAACAACTTGGGCCCGGTGGCCAAAGCGCGTGCCAGCTCCAAACGTTTTCTGCCTGCCACAGTCAATTCAGAAGCGGGTTGATCGAGCATGCCCGCCATACCTACTTTTTCTGCAATCAAACGCGCATGGGCATGCGCTTGGTTTCTGGATGAAAACTGCTGATAAGCACCTACAGCAATGTTTTCAAGCACCGAGAGCTTGGCAAAAGGCTGCGTAATTTGAAAAGTGCGAACCATACCAAGCCGTGCAATTTCATGCACCTCTAGCCCGACAATGTTCTTTCCAAGCAACTCAACCTGACCTTCGTTGATTTTGTGAAAGCCAGCGATGGATGCAAACAAAGTTGTTTTGCCAGCACCATTGGGGCCAATGAGCGAAACAATTTGACCCGCAGCAACCTCTAAGGAAGCATTGTCGACAGCGCGCAAGCCACCAAAAATTTTGGTCAACCCTTTAACTTTCAACATCAGGCCTCTCCCTTCTTAGGGGCGGCAGATGTCAAACGACCCGCCTCCTTGCGTTCTTTTTTCTTGAACAACTCAACCAAACCATTTGGCAAGAAGGCAATGATGATGACCAGCAGCGTGCCGTAAAGCACCAAGGAAAGACCTTGCAGACTGAACATGGACCTGGTGACTTCACTGACCAATGCAAGCAGCACGGCGCCAATGAGCGGGCCATAGACAGTGCCTGCGCCACCAATCATGCTGACCAAGAGCATCTCGACCGACTTGTCGACACCAAACACGATGGTGGGATCGATGTACAAGAAGTACTGCGAGAAAAAGCAACCACCGACACCGGCAATGGCACCAGAGATGGCCATGATTTTGATCTTTTCAGAAAAAACATTGATGCCCAGTGCACGCGCCGAATCTTCATTTTCTCGGATGGCTGCCAAGCGGGCACCAAAGCGTGAAGCCTTCAGCCAAAGTGCAATGGCAATCGAGATGACCGTGAGAGCCAAGATGATGAAGTAAAAAGCTCGCCTGTCACCAAACTGAAAATTGGCCGCGGTTTGCTTCATCGGAATCAGCATGCCCAAGCCACCGCCAGTAATTTCAATCGAGTTGGAAATGATGCGAAAGACTTCAGCAAACGCTAGGGTAATTAGAGCAAAGTAAGAACCTTTCAGCCCTGCCCTGAACGACAAGACAGAAATGAACCAACCTGCTGCTGCACCCGCCAAAGCCGAAACGGGCAAGCCCCACCAAGGGTTAAAACCAAAGCGCATTTGGACAATGGTGGAGGCATAGGCACCGACACCGAAAAACGCCACATGGCCAAACGACAACTGACCCGCAAAGCCCCCAGCAATGTTCCATGACTGTCCAATGAAAGCATAAAACAGCGCCAACACGCCGAAGTTAATGACAAATGCCGAATCGGAAGTGAATGGGAAAATGATGGCGACGACCAACAACAACAAATGAAGGGTCCAAGGTAAGCGATTGAAAATCATTGCTTGTCTCCAAAAAGTCCGGAGGGCCTGAACAGCAAGATCAAGATGAAGATGAGCGATATACCAATTTGACCCAGGCTCTCACCCAAATACAAACCACCAAACGACTCGGTCAAGCCGACAATCAAGCCACCAATGACGGCGCCCAAAAAGCTACCCATGCCGCCCAACACCACCACCGTAAAAGCCACCATCACAAAGACGTGACCCGTGGTGGGTGAGACATAAAAAATGGGCATGAGCAAAGATGCTGCTGCGCCCAATGTGGCCATGCCCAAACCAAACGAGATGGCAAAAACTTTGTCGACATCAATACCGACCAAGCGCGCACCCATGCGCTCTTTGGCCACGGCACGAATGGCGCGCCCTGTATCGGTTTGGGTAATAAAAATACCCAACAATGCACACATCACCATGGCCGCCACAAAGGAGATGACCTTGGGCAAGCCAATGAGCAAGGGGCCGACCTCAAACATTTTGTCGCTGTAGGAAAGAGAAATGGTGCGTGAGTCGCCCGTGAAAAACATCAACGCCAAGTTTTCAATGACGATTGACAAACCTAGGGTGATCAACAAAATATTTTCGTCTTTGCCATAAGACAATTTGCCGATGAAATATTTATAAAGCACATAGCCCATGGCAAACATGGTGGGCATGGTGATGATCAAAGAAAGATAGGGATCAACGCCCAATTTGGTCACCAAGTAGAAAACGCCAAACATGGCCACCATCAGCATGCTGCCATGGGCAAAATTAATGATGTGCAATACACCATAAATCAAGGTGAGGCCAGAGGCGACGAGGGTGTAAATACCCCCCATGAGGATGCCATTGATGACAGCCGCTCCGATGATGGTCAGGTCCAAAACGAGTTCCTTGTCATGAGGTCAATAAATTTGCAGTGACACTGCAAGATGAATTCTCAGGAGCCATCCAACCTGACTGCTTGTTGCAGTCAAGTTGAAGTCTCCGTTAGAAATCTAAGAAATTCGGAAGCAGTTCAATTCGCCAAGCAAGCGCCCCCAATAGGCTACGCGTTTGCTTGGCCGAAGAGCCTGTATCAGCTGAATTTAGGACGCGGGAAGATAGGCTTCAACGCAGAAAATTCATTGGGCCAAACCACATTGATGTCGGTCTTGGTGGCTTGCAACATGGCGGCACGACCGCCTGTGTTTTGACCGTCGACGAACTTTGTAGGGCCGTAGGGCATGAAGTGATCGGACCAAGTGCTGGCCTCGAGTGCAGCAATGACCTTTTCTTTGTCAGCTGTCTTGGCGCGCTCCAGCGCGTCGGCGTAACACTTCACAGAGTTGTAGCCACAATAGACTTCGAAGGTAAACAAACCACCCTTAGCTTCCACCGCCTTGCGCATGGCCAAGGCTTTTGGATTGCGGGGGTTATACCAGTGGTTGAAGTCCATCATGTTTTGAGCAATGTCGGGCTGCTCGCTGACGAGCTTGAAGTTAAAGCCACCACCCAACACACTGAACATGCCTGCCACATCAACGCGCTGCTGGTGCAAAGTGCGGGCCAACAAAACGTACTCGTTTTGGTAGTTGCTCATGATCACGAGGTCTGGCTTCAGGCTCTTGATGCGAAGGGCAACGTTGGAGAAATCGCGAGTGGGGTTGGCATGCTTGATGATTTCAGCAACCTGCACATTGATACCAGGCAGGCGGTCGGCCAGCAGCTTGGCTGTACCTGTACCAAACTCAGACTCTTCGTGCACCAACACCGCAGACTTGGCCACACCGCCAGCCGCCTTGTTGATTTCGCCCAAGCCCACAATGGCATCGTCCACGCACTTGCCGAAGCCAGGCGCCAATCTGAACACATTCTTCAGACCGCGTCTGACGATTTGGTCGGACACGCCAACGTCAATCATGAAAGGCGTGTTGTACTTGGCTGCAGCCTGAGTGGCTGGCAGCGCAATAGCGCTAGAGAAGCAGCCCACATAAGCGGCCACACCCGCCTGATGCAGACGCTCGACTTCGGAGACGCCAACTTCGGGGCGAGATTGTGAATCGCCCAGAGCGGCCTCCAACTTGGCGCCGCCCATTGACTTGATACCACCAGCCGCATTGATCTCATCGATGGCCATCTGGCAGCCAAGGCGACCTTGACCGCCGCTATAAGCCAAGCCACCACTGACTGGGTGTACCAAGCCAATTTTTATGGTGGCAGGTTGCGCCAACAAAAAGCCAGGTGCGCCGAGAGCGGAAGTAGCGGCACCAGCTTGCAAGATCAAACGACGGGATACACGGACATCAGACGTCATGGTAATTCCTCAATGAAGAAGTTGTGGGTTGAATTAAATTGTTCCATTCATAGAACAATTAGGTACACTGTGCAACAATCTTTTTGTGAAGTCAAGCGGAGATTCCTTAAGTTTTTAAAATTTAAAGTGTCAACTTTTTTTCACAGTGATTGATGTTTTTGATAAACACAACAAGGCAGCAAGAGATCGAGCCAACATGGATCATTTGCATTACAACTACAGCGCCATTCATCAGCGCACGCCTTTGCCATTGGCGGCCAAATTGCATGTGTTTGCGGTGCTATACCTCGAGCATTGGGACTTTGAAGCCCCAGAAGGCAGCGTCCGCGACCCACGTTTTGTAGGCGAGTTTGGCAGCTTCAACCCAGACTATCGAAGCTGGACGCAACGCGAATATGGCTTGCGAATTGGCGTTTTCAGAATCATAGAAGCCTTACTAAATTTAGGTATTCAACCCGTGCTTGCAAGCAACAGCTTGGTGTTGCCGCGTGTGCCTCACATCCTTCAAATCTTAAAAGATTCACAAGCAGAATGGTTAGCGCATGGCGTGGCTGCTACACGCCTCATGCACACCAACATGCCACTTGAAGAACAACAAGCGCACATCGCCTCTTCATTGCAAGCCCTTCAAACCTACACCGATAAAGCGTCTCAAGGATGGCTCAGCCAAGACTGGGGCACATCACCACACACTTATGGTTTGCTGGCCGATGCGGGTGTTCGGTACACACTCGATTGGGGCAATGACGACCAGCCTTATTGGATGCAACCCGCAGGCCTCTCCCAACAAAGTTTGTTGGCCATACCCATGTCGAGTGAATGGGACGATGTGCAAGGCCAATGGTTCAGGCCCGTCGAGCCTTCGCAGCATGCCCAACAAATATTTGAGGCAGCAGCCCAAATGCGCAATGAATGTCATCAACATCAACGCAGCGCTGTCATGGGCTTAGGCATTCATCCTTGGGTTTGGGGCATGCCCAGCCGCATTCGTTATTTGCGTGATTTGTTAAGTCAATTGAAACAAGCAGACGGCATGACCTTCACAACACCTCAAACAATTTATGCACAGTGCGCTAGCGCCAGAGACACTGGCGCTGCACTTGCATGATCAAAGGACTTTTCCCATGGACTACCTCGATACCCTCAGCCAATTTTCCTCAAATCTGGACTACCGAACATTAGACGCAGATGTCAAAGATCAAGTCGGTTGGATATTGGCCGACACAGTGGCAGCCATGGCAGCAGGTTCTGCAGAGCCCGAACTGCGTGCCATTGCCAAGAAACAAGCCCATGTCACCGCCAACAGCCATGCGGCTCAACTCATTGGGCTTGGCGCTTGCAGCACAGCAGAAGCGGCGGCATTCATCAATGGCACCTCTGGCACTTTTTTAGAGATGGACGAAGGCAACCGATTTTCACGCGGCCATCCTGCTGTGCATGTCATTCCAGCTGCGCTGGCACTCAGTCAAGAAAGAGATGCCAGCGCCGAAAACTTCTTAGCCGCCATGGTGGTGGGCTATGAAGTAGGCTCAAGGCTAGGGGCCGCTTCTCAATTGCGTGGTGCCATGCATCCACACGGCACTTGGGGCACCATTGGTGCTGGTGCCGCCTGTGCGCGAGTTGCTGACATGCAAGCCTTGGACATGCGCCAGACCATCAACATCGCAGCATCACTCACCACGGCCACATCCAAACAAACCATGCTGGAAGGCGGATTGGTTCGCAACGTGTATGCAGGCCTCAGCAACCGAAATGGTTTGCTGGCTTTGAACTTGGCAGAGTGCGGCTTCACGGGCGAACGCGATGGCCCCTCTTCTTTGCTGGGCAAAATTATTTCTGAGAGTTTTCAACCCGATGCAGTGACGCAAGGTTTAGGACAAGACTTGCACTTGATGCGCAACTATTTCAAACTGCATTCATGCTGCCGATACAACCATGGCACCTTGGACGCCATTGATCAAATGGCAGCGACTCAATCTTTACCATCTGCAGAAGAGATTGATCGCATTGAGGTCGTCACCTACCACTTGGCTGCAGAATTGAACGACCCTGCCCCTAACAACACTTTGGCCGCCAAATTTTCTGTGCCCTTTGCGGTGGCCACGCGCATCGTCAACAACTCCAGCGCGCTTTCAAGTTTTACTTGGGACGCTGTTCGCAATCCACACACATTGGCATTGGCGCAAAGGGTTAGCGTGTTGCACGACCCTGCCATGAGCGCCAGATTGCCCAATGAAAGGCCTGCCACTGTCACCCTGTATTTGAAGGATGGCTCAAGCCGAACAGGGCAAGCCGGCGTCAATCGGGGCGATGACGCCTCACCCTACACCCGGGAAGAATTGCGCCAAAAATTCATGAACCTCACCAGCCGAATTTGGCCCACTGCACATTGCGAGAACTTGCTCCAAGCCACTTTGGATTTGGCCGACTTGAAATTACCGCTGCAAACTTGGACCGCCTTGTTGGCGCATTCACCCGAGTGAGTTTTCACCGGACATGTAGACAAACACCGTCGAAAACAAGCCTTCATTCAATTCAAAAAAGTTGCAATTGTTTTTGACGAGTTTTTCGCCTTGATGGGTGATGTTTTCAACACGGAAACGACTGGCAATGCGCTGCGCCTTCACATCCACTGTGTGTGAAAACTGTCCATGCCAAACTTGGGCGTAGCGTTCATTCAAGCGCTCATACATGCCGCTTAATTCTGTGTCCCTGCCTTCATAATGCACGCCATGATTGGCAATGCTAAAGCTTGCATTGGGTGCAAAACAAGCCAGCGTGCCGGCAATGTCTTTGCGATCAACCGCCGCAAAGTAGGTTTCAACCAGCGCAACCAGTTGGGCTTCATTAAGTGTCACTGAACTCATGCGGTCTCCTTAAACCCAGTATCTTGCAATGCTCTAAACAAAGCCAAGGCACTGCCATGTGCTTTGTAGGCTTCGTCGTGCAAGGGCTGTTTCAAACGTGTTTCTTCCAAAAAGTTGCCATGACTGCGCCCTCTGACGCACAGCGCAGAAGGCTTGATGGTGCCAATGGGTTTGACATGGGCGGGGATATAGCTAATGGCAAAACCAAGCCGTCTGTCGTTGGTGGTGTTGCCACCCGAGGCGTGCACCAAGTCGGTGTGATGCAAAGACATTTGCCCAGGGCCAACCGGAATGAATGTACCTGTCGTGTGATCAAAACGATCGCTGATGCCCTGCCCGCGCCGAATCATGTTCATGGGCTCGGGCTTGTCATCGTGCTCAAACACTCCCCACTGATGACTACCGGGCAAGATTTGCATGCAACCCGCCGCAATGCTGGCATCACTCAGGGCAACCCAGGCCGTCACATGCAGATGCGGAGACAAATAAAAATAAGGGCTGTCCTGGTGCCAACGAACATAGGCGGGCGTGTTGGCTTCTTTCAAGAAAAGCGTGGAGTGATAAACCAAGATGTCTGGCCCAATGACATCTTCAACGGCATCCAAAATGCGCGGATGATGGACCAGTTGATCGGCCCAGTTGAACAACAAATAACTCTTTGACTTTTCCGGAAAATCAATGGGCTGTCCACGCTGTTTTTCCCATTCTTCCAGCTCTTGCCTGAAGGCTTTAGCTTCGCCTTCGTTGAGAACGTCGATAGGCGATACATAGCCATCGCGGGCATAGCCTTCTACTTGTGTTTCGCTCAATAATTTAGGCATGTTTGAAATCCCAAAGATGGCAAGCGGGCCGCGGTTCGGTCACGACCGATTCACGGATTGTTGAGCAGCGCTCATCATGTCTTGCAACATGTCCAAGCGAGGGTGCATGGGACGCGGATAAGCCTTGCGACTTTGCGACAAGCCCAAGCCCAATGCGGCCTCGGCCATTTTGTAACTCAAGGGTCCTGGGTTGATGACAGGCACCGGCAAGCGTTGACTCAAATACACATGCGATTGGTGCATGGTGGTAGACCCCAAGATCAAAACTTCTGCGCCGTCTTGTTCAATGGCTTCGTAAGCGGCTTTTTCTAACAGCGGAAACACATCTTCTTCTTTGCCAGACAGCAGCGCTTGGTTGTCAGTTGTGATTTCAATGGCGCGCACTGAAGCACACTTGTGATGCAAGCCCAATTCGTCCAAGGCTTTTTTGTAGAGCGGCTTCCATCGACTGGCCATGGTCAAAATAGAAAACTTGTCGCCCAACATCAAAGCCGCCAGCATGGAAACTTTGCCTGGACCAAACACGGGAATGTCCAAAACAGATCGGAGGGCCGCCACACCAGAGTCACTCATGGTGTCAATGCAAACAGCGGCAAAACCTTCGTCTTGCGCACGGCATCCGGCCTCAAAGTTGGCGGTATCGGCCAAGACAAAATCGTGGTGACTTGAATAATTCACAGGACCTGCTTTGACGGTTCTGAATTCAAATTCCAAGTTGGGCGACAAATCAATGCCCTTGAGTTGCGCTTGACGGAGCGCCAGGTTTTCTGGCGACATGGCAAAGGGCACAACCACCAGAATTTTTTTCTTTGTGGTGGTCATGCGTTCACCTTCAACTCAGCCACTGCCTGTGCCGTCGAAGTGACTCGTCCAAACAATCTTTGGAAATTGCGCATGGTGACCTGGTGCAATTCTTCGAAAGTGGTGCCACACGCGTCTTCTACCAAGGTCACTTGGTAGCCGCGGTCGGCGGCCTCACGCGCCGTGCTTTCAACACACATGTTGGTAGACACACCCGCCATGTAAATTTGATCGACATTGAGCGATCGGAGCAAGCTGTCGATGGAGGTCGAGGCAAATGCACCTACCGTGGTTTTGCGAACCACATGCTCACCAGGGAGCGGCTTAAGTTCTGCCAAGATCTCATGGTCTGGGCTGCCCACATAGTTGTTGCAACTGGCCAGCAATTTGCGCATGTGCCGCGGCGCATCGCTGGCATCGGGCAACGCTGCGCCCAAGGTCACATGAATGACGGGTTGTCCAATGTGATGAAAGTGTTTGCGCAAATCCAGCGTTCTAGGCAGCACCGACTGCTCAATGCGTGCAAAGCGGTAGTCACCAATGGCAGAGCCCTGCGCTTTCAAGGTTCGACCCAAGACACCTTCTCTAGAACCCGTGGCATATTGCATGTCAATGATGACCAAGGCCGCGCCCTTGGCGTCAATCACGGGTTCGCTCATGAAATCGCGGATGTAGTCTTTGGGGGCGCTCATGGCATGTCCTTACTTTGTTGTTGTTGGTACCAGTCGACGATCTGAGAGCCCGTGGCGCACCAAACGCCCTCGTGGCTGCGAATGTATTCAAGTGCTTTGGCCAATGCGCCAATTCGGTGGGGTTGCCCCATGATGAAAGGGTGAAC
>CANKXC010000021.1 GCA_947487355.1 Comamonadaceae bacterium
CACCTCGGCCTTCTCTTGCAGAATTGCAGGCGAAGTCAAAGGTTTCAATTTGGAGCAGTACATCAGCGCCAAAGAGGCGCGAACGATGGACACATTCATTCACTTCGGCATTGCTGCAGCGGTACAAGCGGTTGAAGATGCTGGACTTCCCTTAGGTGAAGCCTTGGATGATGAATTGGCCACGCGAATAGCGTGTGTCATCGGTTCTGGCATTGGCGGTTTGCCCATGATCGAGCAAACGCACGTCGAATACACGGCCCGCGGCCCTCGAAGAATTTCTCCATTCTTTGTGCCAGCTTCTATCATCAACATGATTGCTGGCCATGTCTCGATGCGTTTTGGTTTCAAAGGCCCCAACTTGGCTATTGTTACCGCCTGTACCACAGGCCTGCATTGCATTGGTGAAGCCAGTCGCATGATTGAGTATGGTGATGCCGATGTGGTGGTGGCGGGTGGTTCTGAAGCCACCATTTCACCCCTAGGCCTGGGTGGTTTTGCAGCCATGCGCGCCTTGTCCACTCGCAACGACGATCCAACTGCGGCCTCACGTCCCTGGGACAAAGACCGAGATGGTTTTGTGCTCGGAGAAGGCGCCGGCGTCATGGTCGTCGAAGAGTACGAACACGCTAAAGCGCGTGGTGCCAAAATTTATGCAGAAATATGCGGTTACGGCATGAGCGCTGATGCGGGTCACATGACTGCACCCAGTATGGATGGCCCACGTCGCGCCATGGTTTCGGCCATGCGCAATGCAGGCATCAATGCAGACCAAGTGGGCTATTTGAATGCACACGGCACATCGACCCCCTTGGGTGATGTCAATGAGACCAATGCCATCAAAGCAGCCTTGGGCGACCATGCCAAGAAAACCTTGGTTAGCTCTACCAAGTCCATGACAGGTCACTTGTTGGGTGGTGCCGGCGGTATTGAGAGTGTGTTCACAGTCTTGGCGCTGCACCATCAAAAGGTGCCGCCCACCATCAACTTGGACAATCAAGACCCCGAGTGTGATCTGGACTACTGTGCCAATACAGCACGAGATGTCAATATTGAATACGCCCTCAAGAATAACTTCGGTTTTGGCGGCACCAACGGCAGTTTGGTTTTCCGTCGGATTTAATTCGCTTGAATTCAAACGCCCCATCGGTCGATTACCCGGTGGGGCGTTTTTTCATTTCTGCTTGGTTTTCAATGTTCTTGTCGGCATCGGCCATCGCATTGTTTGTCTTTGTGCAAGGCGGGCAAGATTTTTCTGATTGGCGTTTGGCGCTATTTGTCACTTGTTGGGTAGCCTGTTCTTGGTATTCATTTTGCCGTTTAAGGGCAGGCCAATTAAAGAGTTGGTTGTCTTGGGATGGCAACAACTGGCGCATTCAAAACTTAGATTCCAATCTCATCACATTGAATGAACCGGCGCTAGCTTATGAGATGGACGTCCACCTAGATTTCCAAAAGTTGCTTTTTGTTTCTCTGCAGAACAATAAAGGGCAACGTCACTGGTTTTGGCTTTCTAAAGAATCATTTCCTGACCGTTGGCATGGCTTTCGTTGCGCTGTATATTCGCGTTCGGTGGAGTCCTCTTCCTGAAAAATTTTGGAGCGCAAGATTGTTATGAAAAAAATCAATTTGAAAACATCTCAATTTTTGGTTTCATTTATTTTGTCTTTGGGACTTGTTACAAGTTTGCATTGGCCACTTCAAGCCAGCGCACAACAAGCCGCAGTCAAAGGCTTGCCTGATTTCACGGAATTGGTTGAACAAGTTGGGCCCTCAGTGGTCAACATTCGAACTTTGGAAAAGGCGCGACCCCAAAATTTAAACGGCAGCGGGATGGATGAAGAAACCCAGGAGCTTTTTAGACGCTTCTTCGGTATTCCAATTCCCAATCCTGGTACGCCCAACGCACCCAGACAAGCGCCAAGACAAGGCCGTACACCCGTTCCTGAAGAGGCTCAACCAAGGGGCGTCGGTTCAGGTTTTATTTTGACGGCTGACGGCTTCATCATGACCAATGCCCATGTGGTGGATGGTGCGGATGAAGTGTTGGTCACACTCACGGACAAACGTGAATTCAAGGCCAAAATCATTGGCGTTGACAAGCGCACCGATGTGGCGGTTGTCAAAATTCAAGCGACTGGTTTGCCCGCTGTCAAAGTGGGAGATGTGTCTCGCTTGAAAGTGGGCGAGTGGGTGATGGCCATTGGTTCACCCTTTGGTTTAGACAACTCTGTAACGGCTGGCATTGTGAGTGCCAAGCAGCGCGATACAGGCGATTATTTGCCCTTCATTCAAACCGATGTTGCGATCAACCCAGGCAATTCAGGTGGACCCTTGATTAATATGCGCGGCGAAGTTGTTGGTATCAACAGCCAAATTTATTCTCGCTCTGGTGGCTTCATGGGCATTTCTTTCGCCATCCCCATGGACGAAGCCATGCGGGTCAGTGAGCAATTAAGGGCTAGCGGCCGCGTCACACGCGGTCGAATCGGTGTCCAAATTGAGCCTGTGACCAAAGAAATTGCTGAGTCGATTGGCTTGGGCAAGGCGCAAGGTGCGCTGATCAATCGAGTTGAACCAGGTGCGCCAGCAGACAAGGCTGGTTTAGAAGCGGGCGATGTGATTATCAAGATTGATGGCAAACCCATTGAGAAATCGTCTGACCTGCCTAGAGTGGTTGGCAATACCAAACCAGGCACGAAAAGTACCGTGACTGTTTTTAGACGTGGTGCCACCAAAGACTTGAGCATTGTCATTGCTGAGATGGAGCCCGAAAAGGTCGCTAAGCGCGCTCCTGAACCGGAAGAAAAACCCAAGGTAGCAAGTTCTTTTCAGGGCTTAGGACTTGTCGTCGCTGATTTGACGGACGCACAAAAAACAGAACTCAAGATCAAAGGCGGCGTCCGTGTCGAGAGCTTGCAAGAGCCAGCACTCAGGGCTGGCTTGAGAGAGGGGGATGTCATTTTGGCTGTCGGCAACATTGAAGTTGCTTTGGCCAAAGACTTTGTTGCCGCTGTGGCCAAACTGGACAAAACCAAATCTGTGAGTGTGTTGTTCAGAAGAGGCGACCTCACAAGATTTGCCTTGATTAAGCCGAATTCTTGATCGCTTAATTGTCAAGAGTCCCTTTTGAACCACAGGGTTTTCCTAGGCATTCAAATTATTTTTATGTTGGCGAACGCTAACTTTGAAGCGAGTTGATTATTAAAAATGGTTAAAATCTGAGCACTTGAACCAAGATTCATGGCTAAAAAAGCAGGTATGGCTTCACGATGTGGGATTTCCCGCATCAGTCCACCGGTGATCCACAGAACACCCACAAGTTATTCAGTAAGCCAATGCTTAAATTGTGAATAACCTGTTTATAAGTTTTCTGTTGTGAGCTTGCAACGACCTGCATTGTGGTTTTCTGGGGCTGTACGTGTTGGGCTTTTTGCCTACAATGAAGTCCCAACTATCGCAGTTGCCATTGATTGTTGGTTCAGGGCGCGTCCTCATTCGACGCGCCCTTTTTTCTTGCCTAGTCTTTTGAATCTCAAACACTTGTAACTGGTCCTTGATGAATCACATCAGAAATTTCTCCATCATTGCGCACATCGATCACGGCAAATCGACGCTGGCCGATCGATTGATTCAACGTTGCGGTGGATTGCAAGAGCGCGAAATGGAAGCGCAAGTTTTGGACTCGATGGACATCGAAAAAGAACGTGGCATTACCATCAAGGCACAAACTGCTTCCTTGCAATACAAGGCCAAAGACGGCCAAATATATAACCTAAATTTAATCGACACACCAGGCCACGTTGACTTCTCTTACGAGGTTTCACGCTCCTTGTCGGCTTGTGAAGGCGCGTTGTTGGTGGTCGATGCCAGCCAAGGCGTGGAAGCTCAAACAGTTGCCAATTGCTACACTGCCCTCGACCTTGGTGTTGAAGTTGTTCCTGTTCTTAACAAAATGGATTTGCCTCAAGCCGATCCCGAAAACGCAAAAGCTGAAGTCGAAGATGTCATTGGCATCGACGCCAGTGATGCCATTCCTTGTTCTGCAAAAACTGGTATGGGCATCGACGAAATTCTGGAAGCGATCGTTGCCAAAATACCTGCCCCTAAAGGAAACCCCAATGCGCCGCTGCGCGCCATGATCATCGATAGTTGGTTTGATACCTATGTGGGCGTGGTCATGCTGGTGCGTGTCGTAGACGGACGCTTAGGCAAAGGTGAGCGCTTCAAGATGATGGCAACGGAGGCTGTGTATAACGCAGACACGATGGGCGTTTTTACACCCGGTAACGAACCGCGTGACAGCCTTGAGGCTGGACAAGTGGGTTACATCATTGCAGGTATTAAAGAGTTGCAAGCAGCCAAGGTGGGTGACACCATCACGCTTGAAAAGAAATTGCCCAATAACTTGGGACCCGCACAAAAAGCACTGCCAGGTTTTAAAGAAATTCAACCGCAGGTTTTTGCCGGTTTGTATCCGACAGAAGCCAATCAATACGATTCGTTGCGCGATGCTTTAGAAAAACTCAAACTCAACGACGCTTCTTTGCATTACGAAGCCGAAGTTTCCCAAGCTTTAGGATTTGGTTTCCGATGTGGTTTCTTGGGCCTGTTGCACATGGAAATTGTGCAAGAACGTCTAGAGCGCGAATTTGACCAAGACCTGATTACCACGGCCCCCAGCGTCGTTTATGAAGTGGTCAAAGGCGATGGCGAAGTCGTCATGGTTGAAAACCCTGCCAAGATGCCTGAACAAGGCAAGATGCAGGAAATTCGAGAGCCCATTGTGACGGTGCATTTGTACATGCCACAAGATTATGTGGGCCCTGTCATGACATTGGCCAACCAAAAGCGAGGCGTTCAAATCAACATGGCCTACCATGGACGCCAAGTCATGCTGACCTATGAGATGCCGCTGGGTGAGATCGTTCTCGACTTCTTTGACAAGCTCAAGTCTGTTTCCCGCGGTTATGCCTCTATGGACTATGAGTTCAAAGAATTCAGACCCTCTGATGTTGTCAAAGTTGATATTTTGCTCAATGGCGAGAAGGTTGATGCTTTGTCCATCATTGTTCACCGCACCCAAGCGGCTTACCGCGGTCGCGCTGTCGTCGGTAAAATGAGAGAAATTATCAGCCGTCAGATGTTTGATGTGGCCATCCAAGCTGCCATTGGCGCCAACATCATTGCCCGTGAGACTGTCAAAGCCTTGCGTAAAAATGTATTGGCCAAGTGTTATGGCGGTGACATCACCCGCAAACGCAAATTGTTGGAAAAGCAAAAGGCAGGTAAAAAACGGATGAAACAAATTGGCTCGGTTGAGGTGCCCCAAGAGGCATTCTTGGCCATATTGCAGGTGGAAGATTGATGCAAGTCCTAACGGCTTTTATTTTGGCTGCGTTTTGTTCATACGCAGGCTCTTGGTACTTTGGCTTCATTGAGGGCAACTTTGCGTTGCTCATGCTGATGGCAGTCGTTATTTCAGGCGTCTATTGGTTGGCTGAGAAGTTTTATTTTTGGCCACAACGCTTAAAGGCGGTCGAGCAATTAGACAGCGACAAGGCAAAACGCCAGCAAGACTTGGCCAAAATGGGTATTGAAAGAACCGATACCGAAACGGGTGAAGCGCGAAATCAGCTTCTCATGCAGCCTTGGTGGCTAGATTGGACAGCAGGGCTGTTCCCCGTCATTCTGTTCATCTTCATATTGCGTTCTTTTTTGTATGAGCCCTTCAAAATTCCTTCTGGCTCCATGATTCCCACCTTGTGGGTGGGCGATCTTATTCTGGTGAATAAGTTTCACTATGGTGTGCGTTTGCCTGTGGTCAACACCAAGATAACTCAGGGCACGCCTGTTGCACGTGGCGATGTCATGGTATTTAAATATCCCCCCCGCCCCAGTGTCGACTACATCAAGCGGGTGGTTGGCATACCTGGCGATGAAATAGCTTATTTGAACAAAAAGCTCACCATCAACGGTCAGGCTGTTCCGACAGAGTCTGTTCCAGAGTTTTTTGACGAGTCTGTCATGCGCTATTCCAAGCAGTTTCAGGAAAAATTAGGCCCCAAAACACACAATTTGTTGGTAGATGACGACCGACCCGCCTTCATTCCGGGTGCAGAAGATTTTCCATTTAAAGAACGCTGTAACTACACCGTGGAAGGTGTGACATGCAGAGTTCCTGAAGGCCATTACTTCATGATGGGTGACAATCGTGACAACTCGCTTGATTCTCGTTATTGGGGCTTTGTGCCTGACGCCAATATTGTGGGCAAAGCCTTTTTTGTCTGGATGAATTTTGGAAATTTAGGTCGCATTGGTAGCTTCAATTGAGTTTCAACCCTAGCGAAGTTATGCTTGCATCACCTTTCATTTTTTACAGGTCATCAGTTTGAACGACGGTCTTAGCCAACTGCAAATTCGCTTAAAGCACAACTTCAAAGATTCGAGTTTGATTGAGCGTGCTGTCACGCACCGGAGTTTTTCTGCTGATCACAATGAGCGACTAGAATTTTTAGGCGACTCGGTTCTCAATTTTGCGGTTGCGCACCTTCTTTATGCGCAGCTGAAAGAATTGCCCGAAGGTGACTTGTCCCGTGTCAGGGCCAGCTTGGTCAAGCAAGAGACCTTGCACCAATTGGCCCTCAAACTGGACATACCCAGTTGCCTTAAATTGGGCGAAGGTGAGCTTAAATCGGGAGGGCAGCGCCGTCCTTCTATTTTGGCAGATGCCTTGGAAGCTCTCATTGGTGCAGTTTTTCTGGATGCGGGTTACGAAGCTGCCGAAAAAGTGGTGCATGGCTTGTTTGAAAACGTAGAAATCAACCCAAGCTTGTTGGCTGCCGCCAAAGATCCAAAAACTGAGCTGCAGGAGTGGTTGCAAGGTCGTAAATTGCAGCTGCCCCAGTACAGCGTGGTGGCCACCTCGGGTGCAGCTCACAGACAAATATTCGATGTCGCTTGCGACATCCCCGAACTCAGTCTCTCACAGCACGGCAGCGGTCCTTCGCGTCGGGCTGGTGAGCAAGCCGCGGCAGCTGCCATGCTTGAAATTTTGAAAGTCAAGGCACGCGGATGAACACAACAACCAACCCCATCCAACGTTGTGGTTTGGTGGCCATCATAGGCAAGCCCAATGTAGGCAAATCTACTTTGCTCAATGCCTTGGTGGGCCAAAAAATTAGCATCACTTCTCGCAAAGCGCAAACCACGCGTCACCGCATCACAGGCATTCGCACAGAAGGTGCAACCCAGTTTGTGTTTGTGGACACGCCCGGTTTTCAAACTCGTCACAACACGGCCCTTAACAAGTCTTTGAATAAAACTGTTCTGGGCGCCGTGGGCGATGTCGACTTGGTTTTATTTGTGGTGGAAGCAGGTATGTTCAACACGGCCGATGCCAAAGTATTGGCGTTGCTTAAGCCTGATGTGCCTGTCTTGCTGATTGCCAACAAACTCGATGCCATCAACCGACGCGAAGATTTAGCTCCATGGCTCAAAGAGATGCAAGAGCGACACCCCTTCACGGAATTTGTGCCCATGTCGGCCAAAAACGCCAAGGACATTGAGCGCTTGATGGGCTATTGCGAGAAATATTTGCCAGAGCAGGCATGGTGGTATGCCGAGGACGAACTCACTGATCGCAGCGAGAAGTTCTTGGCCAGCGAAATTGTGCGCGAAAAGCTATTTCGATTTACAGGTGACGAACTGCCCTACACCTCCACCGTGGTCATTGACAAATTTGAGGAAGAGCCCAGTCGATCTGCCAATCGCATGATTCGCATTGCTGCCACCATTGTGGTGGAGCGAGATGGACACAAGGCCATGGTCATTGGCGACAAGGGCGAGCGTCTCAAACGCATTGGCACCGAAGCGCGCCAAGAACTGGAAAAACTCATGGATGCGAAAGTGTTCATTGAGTTGTGGGTCAAGGTTCGATCTGGATGGGCTGACGACGAAGCGCGCGTCCGGTCTTTCGGTTACGAATAAAAAGCGCAGGCCATGGCCGCTGTCTTGAAGCGAATTTCGGATGAGCCAGCCTATGTGCTGCACCGCTATGACTGGAGTGAATCCAGTCTCATCCTCGAGGTTTTCACGCGGCACCATGGGCGCATTGCCTTGGTAGCCAAAGGTGCCAAAAAACCCAGCTCTTCTTTCAGACCCGTTTTATTACCCCTTCAAGCTATTCAAGTGGCCTATGGCGGCGACGCCGACATTCGAACCTTGAAATCGGCTGAGTGGGTTAGTGGGCATGTCATGCCTACAGGCGACGCCTTGCTCTCTGGCTATTATTTGAATGAGTTGCTACTCAGATTGTTGGCCAGGGAAGATCCACATCCTCAGTTGTTTGACGCGTATGCTGCAACGGTCCGTGTCATGGCCTCTGAACCTGGCGAATTGCTGCAAGCGTCTCTTCGGGTGTTTGAGCTTTTGCTACTTCGAGAAATTGGTTTGCTACCGAGTTTGAATTGTCAGACCCTCACCATGGCTGACTTGAACGACACGAAGGATTATTGTTTGGTGCCGGAAGGTGGCTTGCGCTTGGCACACCGCGATGATCGCCATGCGCTGAATGGCATGCAGTGGCGTTCTCTCCAAAATGCTTTAGATGGCGCTTCGCCTTTTACAGACACACTTCGTTTGAGCTTGGACATGTTGACGCCACTTCGCACCCAACTTCGCACCTTGCTCAATTACCATTGCGGTGTCGGCACTTTAAAGACCCGACAAATGATGATCGATATTCAAAATTTGTGAGCCCTTCATGACCCATCATTCCAAAACGGCCTTGTCTGTGAACGTCAACAAGGTGGCGTTGCTTCGAAATTCGCGTCACTTGGGTATTCCCAGTGTCTTGAAGGCTGCGCAAATGTGCTTGGAAGCCGGCGCACAGGGCATCACCATTCATCCTCGGCCAGATGAGAGGCACATTCGAGCCTCAGATGTGATCGAGTTGGCCGAATTGATGAAACAATGGCCAGACCGCGAGTTCAATATTGAAGGCAATCCATTTCACCAGTTGATGGACTTTGTTCGAACCTTCAAACCCCATCAAGTTACTTTTGTGCCCGACAGCGAAGGTCAGTTCACCAGCGACCATGGATGGTCATTTCCCAAAGATGCAGCCCAGCTGAAACCCTTGATTGAAGAGTGCAAGTCATTGGGCGTGCGCGTCAGTTTGTTCATGGACCCTGAGCCCGATCAAATGCAAGCGGTTCATCAAGTGGGTGCTGATCGAGTTGAGCTTTACACGGAGCCTTATGCCGCTACGTTTGGAACAAAGGCCAATGAGGCCTGTTTATCAAAGTATGTAGACACTGCAAAAGTTGCCTTGGCGCTTGGCTTGGGCGTCAATGCCGGGCATGATTTGAACCAAGACAATTTGCCCCAATTTGCACAACAGGTCCCAGGACTTTTAGAAGTCTCCATTGGTCACGCTTTGATGGCGGATGCACTGGAGGTGGGCTATGCGGCTACCGTTCGTGGCTACTTAAAGGCCTTGGGCCGATAGCAGGATGCCTGCCATGATTTACGGCATTGGAACCGACTTGTGCGATGTCAGGCGCATCAGAGCCAGCTTGGAAAAGCATGGTGACCGCTTTGCCCAAAAAGTACTGAGCGATGAAGAATTTGCAACGTACAAAGCGCGAGGCGCAAGGTGGCCCGAACGAGGAGTGCGCTACGTTGCCACACGTTTTTCGGCCAAAGAAGCATTCAGCAAAGCCATTGGCATGGGCATGCGCATGCCCATGACCTGGCGCTCTTGCGAAATTGGCAAATTACCTTCTGGTCAACCCGTGATTGTTTTGCACGGTGACTTGAAAATCTGGTTTGAGTCCCAACATTTAAAGGCACACATCAGCGTGACTGACGAGGTGGATTACGCCGGCAGTTATTGCGTGGTGGAAAGAATTCAATGAACATCCAAGCACCACTCATCATTGACATTGAAGGTTTCGCATTAACTGCGATTGACAAAAAACGTCTCAAAAATCCTTTGACGGGTGGCATTATTTTGTTTGGTCGCAATTGGCAAAGTCGGGCCCAACTGTCTACCCTGTGTGCCGATATCAAAACCATTCGAAAAGATTTGTTGATTTGTGTCGACCACGAAGGCGGCCGTGTCCAGCGATTCAGAACCGATGGCTTTACCCATTTACCGGCCATGCGCCGTTTGGGCCAAATGTGGTTTCAAAATGGCAAGGGGCTGGAGGGCGAGGGCGTTTTGAAGGCCTGCAAAGCGGCCACTGCTGTTGGCTATTTGCTAGCCGCCGAACTTCGCGCCTGTGGGGTTGATTTCAGCTTCACACCGGTGCTCGATTTAGATTACGGCGAAAGCAGTGTCATTGGCGATCGCTCTTTCCATCGCGACCCAAGACACGTGAGCTTGTTGGCAAAAAGTCTCATGCAAGGACTACTTCGTGCGGGTATGGGCAACTGCGGCAAACACTTTCCAGGTCATGGCTTTGTCAAAGCCGACTCGCACGTGGACATGCCCATCGACAAGCGCAGCCTCAAGTCTATTTTGAAAGACGATGCCAAGCCTTACGCATGGCTCAACAATGACCTGACTGCAGTCATGCCTGCGCATGTCATTTATCCCAAAGTGGACGCCAAGCCCGCAGGTTTTTCTCAGATTTGGATTCAAGACATTTTACGAGAACAGTTGGAATTTACGGGCGCAGTTTTCAGCGACGATTTATCCATGGACGGTGCACGCGTGTTGGATGGCCAACCCATTAGCTTCACACAAGGCACTTTGGCTGCGCTCAATGCGGGCTGTGATTTGGCGCTCTTGTGCAATCAGTCGATCAAGGGCAGCCATGTCATTGACGAGGTCTTGGAAGGGCTGGCCGAGGCCCAAGTGAAGGGTTGGTGGCAACCTGATGAACTCAGTGAAGCGCGCCGCTTGGCTTTGTTACCAAGTTCGCCCGCATTGGCTTGGGATGATTTAGTGCGTTCAGTCAATTACCAACAAGCCCTAGCCTGCTTGCCTTGATATGCAATTCATCGCTTGGATTTTTAAAATTTTCTTCAGCCTGCTCGGCTTGGTCTTTGTGCTGGGCATGCTTTGTATTTTGTTATTCGCATTGTTGTTTGGCACGCTTTGGTCCTTGGTGCGTGGTCGAAAACCAGAGGTGTCCGTGGTCTGGCAGCGATACCAAGACATGGCGCGTCGCAAGGCACCATTTGGCACCTGGGGCAACCATGCCAATCCGGGTACCCATCAGGATACTGAAGTGGTGGATGTTGAGGCCCGGGAAGTGCCTGACAAAGCCAGGCCGCACAATCAATTGCCCCGAGATTAAAAAAAAGCGCCTAAAACAATTTAGGCGCTTTTTTTATTCTTGTTCGCGTTTCAGGGCGGGGAACAAAATCACATCGCGAATGCTGGGGCTGTCAGTTAACAGCATCATCAATCGGTCAATGCCAATGCCACAACCGCCTGCAGGCGGCATGCCGTATTCCAAAGCGCGTACAAAGTCGTGGTCAAAGAACATGGCTTCATCGTCACCGCTGTCTTTGGCATCTACTTGCGCTTGGAAGCGAGCAACTTGGTCTTCCGCATCGTTCAGTTCAGAGAAGCCGTTGCCAAATTCTCGGCCAGTGACGTAGAGCTCAAAACGCTCTGTGACTTCGGGACGCTCGTCGTTGGCGCGGGCCAAAGGCGAAATTTCGGTGGGGTGTTCCATGATGAACGTGGGTTCCCACAATTTTTCTTCAACCGTTTCTTCGAAATATAAAACTTGCAAGCCAGCCAAAGATTTTTTCGACAAGTTGTTCTTGGCTTCGCTCATGCCGAGTTTTTGTAAAGCTTGAATGAGCCATGCTGCGTCGTCTACTTTGTCGCCAGCTTCAGTGTGTTTCACAATGGCTTCGCGAATGGTGAGACGTGCAAAAGGTTTGGCCAAATCGACGGGTTTGCCGGCGTAGGAGAGTTGCAAATGACCCACGGCCTTCATAGCGGCATCGCGCACCAACTCTTCGGTAAAGCCCATCAAATCTTGGTAGTTCCAGTATGCTGCATAGAACTCCATCATGGTGAATTCAGGATTGTGGCGAACCGAAATACCTTCGTTGCGGAAGTTGCGATTGATTTCAAAGACACGTTCGAACCCGCCGACCAACAAACGTTTTAAGTACAACTCAGGCGCAATGCGCAAGAACATTTCTTGATCAAGTGCATTGTGGTGTGTCACGAAAGGACGTGCGTTTGCACCACCGGGAATGGGGTGCAACATGGGCGTTTCAACTTCCAAGAAGTTGTGCTTCACCATGAAATCGCGAATGCCGCTGACAGCTTTGCTGCGTGCGGTGAATCTTTTCCGCGCGTCCTCATCCATCATCAAGTCAACATAACGCTGGCGGTACTTGATCTCTTGATCGGCCACACCATGAAACTTGTCGGGCATGGGGCGCAGGCTCTTGGTGAGCATGCGAACACTTGAGGCGTGCAAGGACAGTTCGCCCATTTTGGTTTTGAACAAGTAGCCTTCTGCGGCCACGATATCGCCCAAGTCCCAGTGTTTGAAATCGTTGTAGGCTTCTTCGCCAATGTCATCGCGCGTGACATAAATTTGGAAGCGGCCAGTGGCATCTTGCAATGTGGCAAAGCTGGCTTTGCCCATGACGCGTTTGAGCATCATTCGTCCTGCAATTTTGGCTGTGACGGGCGTGATGCCTTCACCTTTGAGTGCTTCGGGGGCTTTCTCGCCATGGGCTAGGGTCAAGTTGCCAGCATGGTCTTCGGGCTTGAAGTCGTTGGGAAATGCCACGCCTTTGCCTTGGGCTTGCGCAGCGCGCATGGCTTTGAGTTTGTTGCGGCGTTCTGCAATCAGCTGGTTCTCGTCAACGACGGGGGTATTTTGATTTTCTGCTGGCGTGTCTGACATGAAGTGCACTTTGGTAGAGAAGGGCTTTAAAAACCCGTAAAAACGCTGAATGACAGCGCGAACCCGTTATTTTACGATTCCTTCAGGCTGCCGCTATCATGCACACACTTGGAGGACTTCTGTGTTTCTACAAATTGTCAATTTGATCCTAGATGTGCTGACTGGCTTAGTGGGCGGTGCTTGTTTGCTGCGTTTGGTGATGCAATGGCAGCGCTTGCCATTTCAAAACCCCATTGGCCGTTTTGTTTTTGCCGTGACCGACTGGTTGGTGATGCCCCTTAGGCGCTTTTTGCCAGCTGTAGGCCGGCTGGACACATCCAGCTTGGTAGCGGCTTGGCTGATGAAATTCAGTCACGTGACAGCCATGTGGTTTCTGGGCGGCGCGCAAGCTGCTTTTGTCGGTGTTCTCATTGCCAGTCTGTTTGGGGTCTTGCATTGGCTGGTTTCGGGCCTGAGCGTCATTATTTTGCTCTATGCCATTCTTTCTTGGGTCCAGCCCAACAGCGGCAGCATGATGCTGCTCTCTCGCATTGTGGAGCCTTGGTTGGCGCCCATTCGAAAGGCCATTCCCCAACCCGGCGGTATTGATCTTTCGCCTTTGGTGCTGTTGGTGATTCTGCAAATTGCCGGCATGCTGCTGGCGGGCTTGCAATACGGCGGCTTTTAAGGGATGCTCTTACACAGCCCTGCCGCCTGAAAAAAATCAGCTGACAGCGTCGGCTGATTGGCGTGTCAACATGGCCAGTGTGTTGGCCACAGTCATTTTCAATTCGCGTCGATCGCAAATGAAGTCAATCGCGCCTTTTTCCAGTAAAAACTCCGCGCGTTGGAAGCCTTCTGGCAAAGTCACCCGAACGGTACTTTCAATGACGCGGGGACCCGCAAAACCAATCAAGGCCTTGGGTTCGGCAATGACCACATCGCCCATGAAAGCAAAGCCTGCCGACACGCCGCCCATGGTGGGGTCGGTCAACACACTGATGTAAGGCAAGCCTTTTTTGGCCAAGCGGGTGAGGGCGGCATTGGTTTTGGCCATTTGCATCAAGGACAGCAAGCCTTCTTGCATGCGCGCACCGCCTGTGGCGGTAAAGCAAATGAAAGGGACTTTTTGTTCGATGGCAGTTTCGACGCCGCGCACAAAACGCTCCCCAACGACAGAGCCCATGCTGCCGCCCATGAAGTCAAATTCAAAACATGCGGCAACCACATTGATGCTGTGAATGGCACCACCCATGACCACCAAGGCGTCTGTTTCGCCGGTGTTGCTCATGGCTTCTTTGATGCGCTCGGGGTACTTGCGACTGTCCTTGAACTTCAAAGCATCGACTGGCACCACTTCTTGCCCAATTTCGTAGCGGCCTTCGTTGTCCAAAAAGTTGTTCAGGCGGGCGCGTGCACCAATGCGGTGGTGATGGCTGCAGGTAGGGCAAACGTTTTGGTTTTGCTCAAGGTCTGTTTTGTAGAGGACAGATTCGCACTGGGGGCACTTGATCCACAAGCCTTCTGGCACGCTGCGGCGGTCGGCCGGGTCGGTGTGCAGAATTTTTGGGGGCAGTAGTTTTTCAAGCCAACTCATGTCGATGTCCTTATGGGTTGTTATCAGGCGTCCATGGCCTGTCGAATGTCACGCAAAAAGTCGCCAGCCACACTGGCAACTTTATCGCGAGGTTCATTTTCTATCAATTGGATGATTTTGCTACCAATCACGACGGCATCGGCAACTTTTGAAATGGTTTGGGCTGTTTGGGCATCGCGAATGCCAAAACCAACGCCCACGGGGATGCTGACTTTTTGGCGGATTCGGGGCAACATGGCCTCCACCTCGGCCGTGTTCAGTGCACCAGAGCCGGTAACGCCCTTGAGCGACACGTAATACACGTAACCGCTGGCCACATCGGCGACTTGCTGCATGCGTTGATCGGTACTGGTGGGTGCCAATAAAAAAATCAGGTCCATTTGGTGCGCCCGAAGTTTGGCAGCAAATTCAACGCATTCCTCGGGCGGATAGTCCACCACCAGGACGCCATCGATACCAGCAGCAGAAGCGTCGCGAATGAAACCGTCTTTGCCGTGTTTCAGGTCGTAGCGTTCAATGGGGTTGGCGTAGCCCATCAGTACCACGGGGGTGCTTTTGTCTTTTTCCCTAAAGGTTTTCACCATGTCAATCACATGGGTGGTGCCAATGCCAAAGGCCAAGGCTTTGTCGCCCGCTTTTTGAATGACGGGCCCGTCTGCAGAGGGATCGCTGAAAGGCACACCCAATTCAATCACATCGGCGCCAGCATCGACCATGGCATGCATTAGTTCAGGCGTGACATCTGCAAAAGGGAAGCCCGCTGTGACATAAGGGATGAGTGCCTTGCGCCCCGTGGCTTTCAATTGCTGCAAGGTGGCTTCAATGCGGCTCATTTGACAACTTTCACAATTTGCTCGCCCATGGACAAACCACCTTTGACCCCTTGCCCTTGACAGCTGGGACGGCAATAGAAATCGGCTTGGCTAAGGTCGGCTACGGTGCCAATGTCTTTGTCGCCACGGCCTGACAAGTTGACCAAAATGGATTGATCGGGCTTCATGGTGGCCGCTAGTTTTTTGGCATAGGCCACGGCATGGCTTGATTCGAGTGCAGGAATGATGCCTTCTGTGCGGCACAAATAATGGAATGCATCCAGGGCTTCTTGGTCGGTGATGCCCACGTATTCGGCTCGGCCAATGTCCTTCAGGAAGGCATGTTCAGGGCCGACACCAGGATAGTCCAAGCCCGCGCTGATGCTGTGTGTTTCGGTAATTTGGCCGTTGTCGTCTTGCAAAATGTAAGTGCGGTTGCCGTGAAGCACGCCTGGGCTGCCGCGCTGCAATGATGCAGAGTGCTTTCCGCTTTCAAGGCCTTCACCCGCCGCTTCGACGCCAATGAGGCGTGTGTTTTTGTGGTTGATGTAGGGGTAAAAAATACCCATGGCGTTGGAGCCACCACCCACACATGCAATGACGGCATCGGGTTGCTGGCTATGCAAACCTGTTTGCGCCAAGAGTGTGGGCATTTGCTCTAGGCATTCGTTGCCGATCACGCTTTGGAAATCGCGAACCATCATGGGGTAGGGGTGAGGCCCAGCCACTGTGCCAATGATGTAGAAGGTGTTGTCGACATTGGCTACCCAGTCGCGCATGGCTTCGTTCAAGGCGTCCTTGAGCGTTTTGCTGCCAGAAGTAACGGGTACCACGGTAGCACCCAAGAGCTTCATGCGGTACACGTTAGGGCTTTGACGTTTTACGTCTTCGGCACCCATGTAGACCAAGCACTCGAGGCCATAGCGTGCGCAGATGGTGGCCGTGGCAACACCGTGCTGGCCGGCGCCTGTTTCTGCAATGATGCGCGGCTTGCCCATGCGCTTGGCTAGCATGGCTTGGCCAATGGTGTTGTTGATCTTGTGGGCGCCTGTGTGGTTCAGGTCTTCGCGCTTCAAATAAATTTGCGCGCCACCCATTTCGCGGCTCATACGGGCTGCATGATAAATGGGCGAAGGTCGACCCACAAAGTGTGCCAGTTCGTACTTGAACTCCGCCAAAAATTCTGGATCGTTTTGGTACTTGGCGTAGGCTTCGCGCAGTTCAAGGATGGCGTGGGTCAGGGTTTCACTGACAAAACTGCCACCATAAATGCCAAAGTGGCCGGAGACATCGGGTTGTTGATAAAGGGACATGGTGTTACTCAATGGCATCGGCTGATTTAACTGCAGCCACAAATTCTTGGATTTTTCGGGCGTCTTTTAGGCCTTTTTGGCCATCCAGTTCTACGCCCGTGCTAACGTCAACGGCCAAAGACAGCGCTTTGGGCCGAATTTGACGAATGCCATCGGTCACATTTGCAGGCGTCAATCCACCACTCAAAACGAGGTGAGCGTTGACGTTTGGAGGAAGCTGTGACCAATTGAATGTTTTCCCGCCACCCCCATAACCGTC
>CANKXC010000022.1 GCA_947487355.1 Comamonadaceae bacterium
CAACGCATTGTCAATTTCATTGTTCTCTCGAGAGGGATATCTACAACAACTAGGGTAAAAAATCTCAACTTCCCCTTGGAAACAAGCATTTTCTCCAGTAGCATGCGCTCAGCCGGATAAATAAGTTTCCGGCTGCGAACCAACTTCCGACTTAAGGAATTTTAAAAATGGCAACTGCAAAAAAGACCCCGGCAAAAAAAGCTGCTCCTGCAAAGAAAGCAGCACCCGCCAAAAAACCCGTAGCAAAAAAAGCTGCACCAGCTAAAAAGGCTGCTCCTGCTAAAAAAGCAGCGCCTGCTAAAAAAGCTGCTCCAGCCAAGAAAGCTGCTCCAGCTAAAAAGCCAGCAGCCAAAAAGGCCCCTGCTAAAAAGCGCACACCCAATGCAGCCTTCATGAAGGCTTTGACACCTAGCGCCGCATTGGCTGCTGTGGTGGGTGCAGCCCCTCTGCCACGTACAGAAGTAGTGAGCAAGCTGTGGGTTTACATCAAGAAAAACGGCCTGCAAGACAAGGTTAACAAGCGCAACATCAACGCTGACGACAAACTCAAAGCTGTCTTCGGCAAAGCGCAAGTCACCATGTTTGAATTGGCTGGCTTGATTGGCAAGCACCTGAAGTAATTCAGAGTCCTTGAATAAAAAAAGCCGGATCACTCCGGCTTTTTTTTTGATTTTTTTTAGATTTTATTTTTGATTTTTCAAGGCGTTTTGCGTAATTGCAGCAAGGGTACCTCGCGTCGTGATAGCTTCAGGGTCCAACATAATCTCAATCAATGTGCCTTGCTTTCTTTGCATAGCCTCCAAAAACGCAGGCTCAAATTCTTCAGTTTTGTGAATACGAATACCCTCATAGCCATAAGCCTTGGCCAAAGTTGCAAAATTTGGATTGTTGAGATGCGAGCCCATGTTGTGTGTTGGAAATTCACGCTCTTGATGCATGCGAATGGTGCCGTACATGCCATTGTTCAGAAGCACAACAATAGATTTAGCGCCATGTTGAGCAGCAGTCGCTAACTCCTGGCCATTCATTAAAAAGTCGCCATCACCCGCAATGGTGAAAGCAACACGATTTGAAATAATGGCGGCGGCAATGCCAGCTGGCACACCATATCCCATGGCGCCAACAGTAGGCGCCAATTGTGTTTTAAACCCCTTGCACAATCCATGGTGCTTGAAATAACGATGCACCCAACTGGCAAAGTTACCCGCGCCATTTGTCAACACAGCATCGGCAGGCAAATGTTTTTGCAACACAGCAACAACCTCAGGCATGTTGACCAAGCCCTTTTCTGAATCATTTGGAAGTCCTGCAATACTTTGCGGTATGACATTGGCTAGGTAATCGTCATTGGCTTGCTTTGTCCATTCAGACCAGGGCACCTGAACGGGTGCGGTCAAGACCTCTAAACTTCGCGCTGCGGCATTCATGGTGGCACAGATGGCCAAATCGGCGTGATAAACCCGATTGAGTTCTTCGGCACTGGCATGAATATGAACTAATTTTTGGCGCGGCTTAGGCACCTCCAACAGCGTGTAACCGCTGGTTGTCATTTCACCCAACCTTGGGCCGATGGCCAATATAAGATCGCTGTCCTTAATTCGCTGCGCCAATTTGGGGTTGATGCCAATGCCAACATCCCCCGCATAAAGTGAATGAAAATTGTCAAATGTGTCTTGAAACCTGAATGCATTGCCAACCGGTAGTTGCCAATTTTCAGCAAATCTTTGAAGTGCTTGCGCGGCTTGAACAGTCCAACCACCACCGCCCGCAATGACAAAGGGTTTTTCAGCTTCTAAAAGCATTTCACGCAAAGATCGCAGGCTACCAGGATCACTCCAGGCTTCAACCGCTTCAATTTTGGGCAATGGTCTTGATGACACCTTGTGTGTGAGCATGTCCTCTGGCAAAACCAACACCACGGGTCCAGGGCGACCATTCATGGCCGTCGCAAAGGCTCTAGCTACATACTCAGGAATGCGTCTTGCATCATCGATTCGCTCAACGCGCTTGGCCATGCCTTTGGTACTCGGGCCAAAGAAGGCACAAAAATCAACTTCTTGAAACGCTTCACGATCACGGGTGTCACTTGCAACATCACCTACGAACAAGATCATGGGAGTTGAATCTTGAAACGCGGTGTGAACACCAATTGATGCATTGGTGGCACCAGGGCCTCGGGTCACAAAACAAATGCCAGGACGACCCGTTAAACGGCCTTGGGCATCGGCCATAAATGCAGCCCCGCCTTCTTGGCGACATGTCACAAACTCAATTTGGTTTTGATACCGATGGAAACCATCGAGAACTGCCAAATAACTCTCGCCCGGAACGCCAAAAGCATGCGTGACGCCTTGCTCAATTAGGCATTCAACCAACAGGTGTCCTCCGATTTGATCGGAGGTATTTAGATGACTCAAATTGACATTTTGATCGCTCATACGGCCTCTTATGGTGCTGGCCGAATGATACTTTCAAAGCAGTACCTGCATTCGTCGGAGGTGTGCTTTAGTTGACGACACGGTCAAATTTGAACACCCCAGGATCTTTGACAGGATCGACATCGACAGGAATGACCGACTTTGGTAAAAACTTACCTTCAAGCAACATCTTTGACAGGGGATTCTCAATTCTCTGCTGAACAGCACGCTTCAAAGGACGTGCGCCAAAGACCGGGTCAAATCCAACCTTGGCCAATTCAGCCAAAGCCGCACTAGAAACCTCCAAATGCAAGTCCATTTTGGCCAGTCTGGCTTCCAAAATTTTCAGCTGTATTTTGGCAATCGATTCAATGTGCTTGGCATCCAGGCTATGGAAGACAACGGTTTCGTCGATGCGATTCAGAAACTCAGGCCGGAAGTGGTTTTTGAGTTCTCCCCAAACAGCATCTTTGATATCTTCATTGGACTGCCCCACCATGGCTTGAATCAAATGAGAGCCAATGTTGGAAGTCATCACAATGACCGTATTTTTAAAGTCGACGGTGCGTCCTTGACCATCCGTGAGACGACCATCATCAAGAACTTGCAGTAGAACGTTGAAAACATCGGGATGCGCTTTTTCAACCTCATCCAAAAGCAAGACCGAATAAGGCTTGCGACGAACCGCTTCCGTCAAATAACCGCCCTCTTCGTAGCCTACATAGCCCGGAGGTGCGCCAATGAGTCTAGCAACCGAATGTTTCTCCATGAACTCGCTCATGTCGATGCGAATCAAGTGGTCCTCGCTGTCAAACAAGAAACCTGCCAAAGCTTTGCACAATTCAGTTTTACCCACCCCGGTTGGGCCTAAAAACAAGAAAGAGCCTGTCGGTCTTTGCGGATCAGACAAGCCTGAACGAGAGCGACGAATGGCATGTGACACAGCGGTGATGGCCTCGTCTTGACCCACCACACGCTCGTGCAATTTATCTTCCATTTGCAGTAACTTTTCGCGTTCACCTTGCATCATTTTGGAGACCGGAATTCCTGTTGCTCGGCTGACAACTTCTGCAATTTCTTCGGCCCCGACTTGGGTCCGAAGCAAACGGGGAGCCGATCCGGCAACAGGATTCAACTCCTTTGCCTGAGTCTCTTTGAGGAGCTTTTCAAGCTCAGGCAACTTGCCATATTGCAACTCAGCCACTTTATTGAAATCACCTTTGCGGGTGAGCTCTTCAATTTGCTGGCGAAGTTGGTCAATTTTTTCGCGAACATTTTGACTGCCTTGCGCTTGGGCTTTTTCTGTTTTCCAAATTTCTTCGAGATCCGCGGCTTCTTTCTTCAGGCTAACGATTTCTTCCTCAATCAAACCCAATCTCTTTTGCGATGCTTCATCGGTCTCCTTCTTGACAGCTTCGCGTTCAATTTGAAGTTGTATGAGCCGGCGATCTAATTTGTCAATCACCTCTGGTTTTGAATCAATTTCAATTTTGATTTTGGACGCCGCCTCGTCAATCAAATCAATCGCTTTGTCGGGTAAGAATCGGTCTGTGATGTACCGATGACTGAGCTCCGCCGCCGCCACAATGGCAGGGTCGGTAATGTCTACGCCATGGTGAATTTCGTATTTTTCTTGTAAGCCACGCAGGATGGCGATGGTTGCTTCAACGCTAGGCTCGCCCACCAAGATCTTTTGGAAACGGCGTTCTAAAGCAGCGTCTTTCTCGATGTATTTTCGATATTCGTCCAAGGTCGTCGCACCAACACAATGCAGTTCGCCGCGCGCTAATGCAGGCTTGAGCATGTTGCCGGCGTCCATTGCACCTTCGGCCTTACCTGCTCCCACCATGGTGTGTAGTTCATCAATGAAGACGATGGTCTGCCCTTCGTCTTTGGCCAATTCGCTGAGAACAGACTTGAGGCGCTCCTCAAACTCGCCCCTGAATTTGGCACCCGCCAAAAGTGACGCCATGTCCAAGGACAACACACGCTTGCCTTTTAATGAATCAGGGACCTCGCCAGCCACAATGCGCTGTGCTAAACCTTCCACAATGGCGGTTTTGCCAACACCAGGCTCGCCAATCAAAACGGGGTTATTTTTGGTTCGACGTTGCAATACCTGAATGGCCCTTCGAATTTCATCGTCACGACCTATGACAGGGTCTAACTTGCCCATTCGAGCCCGCTCGGTGAGATCCAGGCAATATTTTTTCAACGATTCACGTTGTCCTTCTGCTTCTGCACTGTTCACGTTTTGTCCTCCTCGTACCGCATCGACTGCAGTCTCTAAACTTTTCCGGCTAAGGCCTGCATCTTTGACCGCGCGAGCCAATTCTGTTTTGCTATCCGTCAAAGCCAGCAAGAATAGTTCACTGGCAATGAAAGAGTCACCCCTTTTCATGGACTCTTTTTCTGCAGCTTGCAATAACTTCACCAAATCGGGACCCACTTGAACTTGATCCTGCCCTGTGACTTGAGGCAATCGATCAACAGCAGAATTCACTGCAGCACTCATTAAATTGAGATTAACACCAGCTCGCTGAAGTAAAGCCTTCGGCCCATCTTGCTGCTGCAACATGGCCATTAAAACGTGTGAAGGATCAATGTAAGCGTGATCTTTTCCCAGTGCCAAGGACTGTGCATCTGCAAGTGCTTCTTGAAACTTAGTGGTTAATTTGTCAATGCGCATCTGAATCTCCTATTAGCACTCATGTTGGGCCAATTCAGCTTTATTTCAAGAGGCCAGATGATTTTGAAGCATTTCCCACCCAAGGCACTAAAATGAAAAGATGAACATTCATCAAATGTCAGTGCAGTATGACGAGCGGCAGGATCGCTTGTCTGTTCGGGTCAGCAATCAAGTGAAACAAGAGTTTCGGCTTTGGCTCACGCGTTCTATAACCCTGCGTCTTCTGCCTCACCTCCAAGCGGCTGTCGTTCGTTTGGAATCAAGAGACCCCCAGGTCATGGCAACTGACACCACGGCCCAGCAAATGTTGGCGGAACTTAAACGAGAAAATTTCTTGTCGCATGCTGACTTTTCAACCCCTTTTGCCACTCAAAACTTAAGCCTACCCTTTGGAGAAGCGCCCTTATTGATAACGGACGTTCAACTCAAAGTACTCAATGGGGGGCGCTTGAATTTGTTGCTGCAAGACAAAACTGGCGAAAGTGCAAGTGGGGCTTCATTAGAGCTGAATCTACAGGCTACCTTGTTACACGGCTTGTTGCATCTCATAGAGGCGGCCCTGAAAAAAGCGAAATGGCAACAGCCAGACTTCTCTAACCGAACTGATACGGTGGAAACACTTCAATCGGATGGGCCTGTTTACAGGCACTGAGCACGACAGTATCTTTTTGGCAAGGCTTACTTCACAACATTGTTGGCTTCAATACCCCATCTCGCCAAAGCCACATCATCTGAAACTCGGGCATCCACCCATTTCTCGCCTGAAGGGCTTGCCTCTTTTTTCCAAAATGGTGCCTGTGTTTTCAAATAATCCATTAAGAATTCGCAAGCTTTGAAACTCTCCCCTCTGTGAGCTGAGGTCACGGCAACCATCACAATTTGATCTGCTGGCTTTAAAACGCCAACACGGTGAATGACATGGGCTTGATAAAAATCAAACCGCTCATGGGCTTGATCAATCATGGCCTCAATAGACGCCTCCGTCATACCGGGGTAATGCTCTAGCGCCATTGAAACAACTCGGTCAGCATCTTTACCAGACAGCAGTTGTGTGTCTCGAACAGTACCAATAAAAGTACAAACCGCACCAACCCTTAAATCACCCGCACGCAACTTGGCCAAAACATCTGCGACGTTAAAGTCCTCCGATTGAATCACAACGCGATGACTCACCATTTAGCCTCCAGTGACAGGGGGGAAAAACGCTAGCTCAGATTGATCCATCAACATGGCATCCTCATTGACCATGACTTGGTTCAAAGCCATTCTGACTGAACGATCGCGTTGTAGACAAAGATAGACGCCCCCTCTTGCCAACAACTCGTCCCTGACCTGGCCAACTGTCGAGGCAGTTGACTCAACTTCCTCTTGCGAGCGTCCAATGGTTTCACGCAATGAAGCGAAATAGCGAATTTTGAATTTCATTGAAGCCACTCTGCAAATGGAAAGTAACGGACCCAATCGCCATGCTTGATGGCTTGCATACTTGGATTGTCGATGACACCATCGCCCCAAACAACAGAAGTTAAAACGCCCGAACTTTGATTGGGAAACAAGTCAAGGGATCCAGCAGCATTGCGTTTGACCCTGAGGAATTCTCTTCGCTTATCAGGTTTAGGAAAATCAAAATTGGCTTGAATCAAGTAAGAATTCGAGGCTATTTGTGCTTGTCCTTGAAGTGCTAACAAGAAAGGTCGAACTAACAATTGAAACGTCACATAACTGGAAACGGGATTGCCAGGCAATCCCATGAAATACGCGCCAACTTGTTTGGTCGTATCCGTTGAATCGAGCTGTCCAAAAGCGAATGGCTTTCCGGGTTTCATTGAAATTTGCCAGAGGTTCAATTTGCCTAACTGCTCAACTGCAGGCTTCACGTGATCTTCTTCCCCGACGGAGACACCACCGCTCGTCAGCACCAGGTCGTGGTCATGGGCTGCTTCTTTCAAGACTTTGAGTGTATCGGGTAAGTTGTCAGGAACAATGCCAAGATCTGTGACCAAACAACCAGAGCGCACTAGCAAGGCGCGCAGGAAAAAACGATTTGAGTTGTAAATAGCACCAGGTCGCATGTCTTCGGGTGCAACTTCCCCTGGCATGACCAATTCGTCGCCCGTCGAAAACAAGGCAACACGAGGTTTTCGAACGACGCTGACATGGGCTCGTCCAATGCTGGCAGCCAAGCCTAGTGACGCGGGATTGAGTCGAGTACCCTGAGGCAAAACAATGTCGCCTTTCCTCACATCCTCACCGCTTCGTCGAATCCATTGACCGTTTGCGGGTACAACATTGACTCGCAGCATTGGATTGCCTAATGAATGGGATTCAAGCTCTTCAGTCTGCGTATCTTCTTGCATCACAACCGCGTTAGCACCAGGCGGAATGGGAGCTCCGGTAAAAATACGGGCAGCCTCTCCGGCCAGCAGTGCATGGCCGTGCTGTCCAGCAGGGATTCTTTGCGTAACTTCCAACTTTACGCCTGGAGTTGCCAAGTCTTCTATTCTGACTGCATAGCCATCCATGGCGGAGTTGTCTTGGGGGGGCACCTGCAAGGCTGAGATTAAGTCCTCAGCCAAAAAGCGACCATCCGCATCCAAAATGGCAACATGTTCAGTTTCTGTCAGCACCCTCCCCTGCGCAAGAACTTGGCTCAAAGCCTCATCCAAAGACATCAAGGGCGCACGCTGAAGAGGTTTGTCTGACGCCATTTTCTCAATCCGAGTTAATTGCAATGCGATGCGATGTAATCTTTAATGGCCTGTGCCGATTGGGGCAAAACCAAGACTCGTTTGGGCAGTGCTTCTATGCCCAAAAACTTGGCGGGCCTGTCGGGCTCCTTGCCCAACGCTTCAACCAGGGTGGCTGCAAATTTAATCGGTAGCGCCGTTTCCAGCACCAACATAGGTACGCCGGGTCTGGCCAATGGCACAGCCACCTTCAATCCATCGGCAGTATGCGTATCAATCATGATGTGATTGTTGGCATAGGTATCCTGGATGGTTTTGAGCCTGTCTGCATGCGTACTTTTTCCACTGACAAACCCAAATTTTTCTTTGGCATTGGCAAAGAGAGGGTTTGACCCCAAGTTGAATTGACCGTTTTGATTGAGTTGATCGTGGAACAAATTTTTTGTAAGACTTGCATCACGATTGAGTAAGTCAAAAACAAAACGTTCAAAGTTGCTGGCCTTTGAAATATCCATCGAAGGGCTGGAAGTTTCATGGGTATCGGCAGTACCCCGAACGCGATAGACCCCCGTTCGGAAAAATTCATCCAGGACATCATTTTCATTGGTAGCCACCACCAATTGATCAATTGGAAGACCCATCATGCGCGCTACGTGACCTGCACACACATTGCCAAAATTACCACTTGGCACACAGAAACTGACTTTTTGCGCATCGTTTTCAGTTGCTTGAAAATAACCAGCAAAGTAATAAACAACTTGAGCCAACAAGCGCGCCCAATTGATGGAGTTAACCGTTCCAATTTTGTATTTACGTTTGAAATCTAAATCATTGCTCACTGCTTTGACAATATCTTGGCAATCGTCAAAGACGCCTTCAATGGCAATGTTGTGAATGTTTTCATCTAGCAAGCTGAACATTTGTGCTTGCTGAAATGGACTCATACGACCAAGCGGACTGGTCATAAAGACGCGGACGCCTTTTTTACCTCGCATAGCGTACTCTGCAGCACTTCCTGTGTCACCCGATGTGGCGCCTAAGATATTGAGTTGAGCATCACGACGTGCAAGTTCGTATTCAAACAGATTTCCCAAAAGCTGCATGGCCATGTCTTTGAACGCCAAAGTTGGGCCATTGGACAAAGCTTGAAGACTGACTTCTGCGCCAGCTACTGCTTGCGTCGTGAGCGCCTTAATTGGCACAATTTCAGAAGTACCGAAACATTCTTTTGTGTAGGTCTTCTGACACAGATCCCGCAAGTCTTGAGACGGTATGTCATCAATGTACAAAGACAAAATTTCGAATGCCAATGCAGCGTAGCCTTGTGTGTTCCAAACTTGGCGAAGTTTGGCCAATTCAGACGCTGAGATTTGCGGATAATTTTCAGGCAAATACAAGCCACCATCAGGGGCTAAACCCTCGAGCAAAATTTCACAAAACTTCTTGCGATCGGCGTGACCGCGTGTCGACATATAGCGCATCAGTTCAACTCTTCCTTGCGAATTTTGGTAATGGGCGCCATCACAGTTGGCAGCGCCTGCATCTGCGCCAACACTTCATTCATTTTTCCTTCACGCGTTTCATGCGTCAGAATAATCACATCCGTTTGGTTCTCGCCAGCCTGACTAACTTGATCGGCCTCACGTTGCAACACAGCATCAATGCTGATGTTGGCTTCAGCTAACAAGCCAGTGAGTTTGGCCAAAACGCCCGCCTCGTCGGCTACACGCAATCGGAGGTAATAACTGGTGACCACATCGGTCATTGGCAAAATTTGTGTGGTGCTCATGGCATCGGGCTGGAACGCCAAATGCGGCACACGGTTAAGTGGGTCGGCTGTGTGCAGGCGCGTGATGTCGACCAAATCGGCAATGACTGCACTGGCTGTAGGTTCAGAGCCTGCGCCCTTACCGTAGTACAAGGTTGTACCAACTGCATCACCTTGCACCATCACAGCATTCATTGCGCCCTCGACATTGGCGATCAATCGTTGTGTTGGAACCAAGCTAGGGTGAACTCGCAATTCAATGCCAGCGTTAGTTCGCTTGGTGATTCCAAGTAGCTTGATTCTGTAGCCCAACTGTTCTGCGTATTTGATGTCTGCGGCACCCAGTTTGGTAATCCCTTCAACATAGGCTTTGTCAAACTGTACAGGTATGCCAAAGGCAATGGCACTCATGAGCGTGACTTTATGAGCCGCATCGACGCCTTCAATATCAAACGTGGGATCTGACTCTGCATACCCAAGTCTTTGTGCTTCCTTGAGGACCACTTCAAAGTCCAATCCTTTGTCTCGCATTTCAGACAAAATAAAGTTGGTCGTGCCATTGATGATGCCTGCAACCCACTGGATGCGGTTGGCTGTCAAACCCTCTCGCAGCGACTTGATGATGGGAATGCCACCCGCTACAGCAGCTTCAAAGGCAACCATCACACCTTTGGCATGAGCGGCTGCAAAAATTTCTGTGCCATGAACTGCAAGCAACGCTTTATTGGCAGTGACGACATGTTTGCCTGCTGCTATGGCTTCCAGAACCAGCGTCTTTGCGATGCCATAGCCGCCAATTAACTCGACCACAATGTCAATTTCGGGATTGGCAATAATTTGTCGGGCATCACTGACCACTTTGACCTGTGGCCCAGCCATGGCTTGTGCCTTGGCAATGTCAAGGTCTGCCACCATGCTGACTTCAATACCGCGTCCAGCGCGTCTTGTAATTTCAGATTGATTTCGTTGCAGTACATTGAAAGTACCACTGCCCACGGTGCCCATGCCCATCAGGCCCACTTGAATCGGTTTCATCTTTTCTCTCTCTTATGCCGCCGCACCAAAGCGTCGACGCGCCTTCTCTAAAAACTTGGCCATTCTTTCAATTGCTTCGTGCAAATCATCGAGGTGCGGCAAGAAAACAATTCTGAAATGGTCTGGTGCAACCCAATTAAATCCTGTGCCTTGTACCAACATGACCTTGGTTTCTTGCAACATTTCAAGGAAAAATTGTTGGTCATCCTGAATTGGGTAAACCTTGGGGTCTAGTCTTGGGAACATGTAAAGCGCTGCACTGGGCTTGACGCAAGTAACACCTGGTATGGCAGTGATCAGTTCGTAGGCTAGATCTCTTTGCTTACGCAATCGCCCCCCTTCATTCACCAACTCATTGATACTTTGGTGTCCCCCCAAGGCGGTTTGGATAGCCCATTGCCCAGGCACATTGGCACAAAGGCGCATGTTTGACAACATGTTCAAGCCCTCGATGTAATCCTTGGCAGGAAGCTTGTCACCACTCACAATTAGCCAACCAGCACGATAACCACACGATCTGTAGCTTTTGGACAGCGAGTTGAATGTGAGCGTTAAGACATCTTGGCTCAAACTGGCGATGGGCGTGTGTTTTACCCCGTCGTACAAGACCTTGTCATACACCTCATCGGCAAAGATCACTAATCCGTGCTCTCTGGCGATGTTGACGATGGCCATGAGGATTTCGTCAGAGTACAAAGCCCCGGTTGGGTTGTTGGGATTGATCACCACAATACCCTTGGTTCTGGACGTAATTTTGGCCCGAATGTCATCTAGATCGGGCATCCATCCCTTGGACTCATCGCAGATGTAATGAACTGGGGTACCGCCAGAAAGGCTTGCTGCAGCGGTCCATAGGGGATAGTCAGGGGCAGGCAAGAGCAATTCGTCGCCATTGTCCAGCAGCGCATTGGTGGCCATCACAATGAGTTCGCTGGCACCATTGCCTAAATAGATGTCTTCCAGCGTTACGCCTTTGATACCCTGCTTTTGCGTTTCATGCATGACAGCTTTGCGTGCGCCAAAAATGCCTTTGCTGTCTGAATAACCTGCCGAATTGGGCAAGTTACGGATCATGTCTTGCTGGATTTCCTCAGGCGCATCGAACCCAAACACCGCCAAATTGCCGATATTGAGCTTGATGATTTTGTGCCCTTCTTCCTCCATTTGACGCGCTCGGTCCATGATGGGGCCGCGTATGTCGTAGCAAACGTTGGCAAGCTTGGCTGATTTATGAATAGTTTTCAAAATCCCTCCGAGGGGTAGTGGCGCTGGGGAAAACCTATAATTTGAACACATAACTGCCCTATTTTTTAATAACACCCCCTATGAAACTCCACCCCGACGCAAGCAATGCTTATGCCATTCAAAGCTATGGTCCGGATGGGGTTGTTGTTAATGGCCAACTTAGGCCGGTACCCTTGATTTTGTGCGCTGTACAAGGCCCCCAAACCTGGTCCGCAAACGGTTTCGAAGGTCTGACACAAACAAATTTCGACGAACTATTACCCTTCCAACCAGAGCTGGTCATTTTTGGCAGCGGCGAGCGAATCAAGTTTCCCGCCCCCCGCCTTTTGCAGGGCTTGATTCGGAATGGGATTGGGGTCGAAACCATGGACAACGGCGCCGCCTGCCGAACTTTCAACGTTCTGGCCGGTGAGGGACGACGCGTCCTCATGGCCCTTCTGCCCCTGACCTAGGATTTTCAAAGTGTTTTGGAAACAACGTAAAACCCCTCTGGTTTCAGGATAAAATACCCAATTGCCGTCCGGTGAGCTTGCCTTGTGCGGCTCAAAACCTAAGCGGTTCATTTCTGTTACGTGAGATAAGTTCTATGGCGATCGTTGTTAACAAACCCCTCCCTGAATTTGAAGCAAACGCAACAAGCGGAGTCAAGGTTTCAAACACATCTCACAACGGCAAAGTCATGATTTTGTACTTCTACCCGAAGGACAACACACCTGGCTGCACCACCGAAGCCATGCAATTCAGAGACAAATACAAAGACTTTGCCAAGGCGGGTGCCACGGTTTTTGGTGTTTCACGTGACAATATGAAGTCACATGATGATTTCAAATCCAAGCTCGAATTGCCGTTTGAATTGATTGCAGACACCGAAGAAAAAATGTGTCACATGTTTGGTGTCGTCAAAAACAAAATTATGTACGGCAAAAAAGTCAAGGGTATTGAGCGCAGCACGTTCCTGATTGGTGCCGATGGCTTGGTCAAGGAAGAATGGCGCGGCCTCAAAGTCCCTGGTCACGTTGAAGAAGTCCTGAAAGCAGTCAAGGCCCTCAAAAAAGCCGCATAATGCCAACATGCAGCTGAATTACAGCCCCATTCGATTTACCCCCCAAAGTCAAGCCGCCTCGGTCTCAAGGCGGCTTTTTCTTTGCGCCAATGTTTTTATTTCACCACCTAAGGCCTCGTTTTATGCCATTGCCCCCTGCCCCCACCCAGCGCGCTTCCCTCATTTCCAATCAAAGCACCCCTAAATCACAAAAAACCACAAGCGTTTCTGCCCGAGCAGCTGTCATTGAAACATCCACTGAAACCGCTCCGAAAAAATCATCCTTCAAGGAAGATTCAACACATTTGAATCTTGGTAAAACTCAACCAAATGAGCTTGCTCGCGTCGTAGAAAAAGCATCCGCGCCTCTGAAAAAAGCCAAAGCTTCCAAAAAACACAATGGGCCAACCAAGCTATTTGTCTTGGACACCAACGTTCTGATGCACGACCCCATGTGCTTGTTTCAATTTGAAGAGCACGACATCTATCTGCCCATGATTGTTTTAGAAGAACTAGACAGTCATAAGAAAGGCATGACTGAAGTTGCCAGAAATGCCCGTCAAACCAGCCGCTCACTCGACGCATTGGCGGCTGAGCCTGGGACAGACATGAAACAAGGTCTTCCGCTCAGCACAACCGGTCACATTGAAGCCCGCGGCAAACTTTTCTTTCAGACTCAGGTAATGGATGTGAGTTTGCCAATCAGCTTACCTCAGGGTAAGGCAGACAACCAAATTTTAGGTGTTGTTCAAGCACTTGGCGTTTTGCATGCGCCCCGCGAAGTCGTCTTGGTTTCCAAAGATATCAACATGCGGGTCAAAGCCAGAGCGCTAGGACTTGCTGCTGAGGACTACCAAAACGACAAGGTCTTGGAAGATGGCGACCTCATGTACTCAGGCGCCTTGGCTTTGCCCCCTGATTTCTGGAATCGCCACGGCAAAGCCATCGAGAGCTGGCAACAAGGGAGCCACACTTTCTATCGGGTCAGTGGACCCTTGGTGCCCAGCTTGCTGATTAACCAATTTGTCTATTTGGAAGCTCCGGGAGAACCAAGCCTCTACGCCAGGGTGACCGAGATAAGGGGAAAAACAGCTGTTCTCAAAACGCTCAAAGATTTTGGCAATGCCAAAAATGCTGTCTGGGGCGTCGCGACAAGAAATCGTGAACAAAACTTTGCAATGAACATGTTGATGGATCCCGAAGTCGACTTTGTCACTTTGGCTGGAACTGCTGGAACGGGTAAAACCTTGATGGCATTGGCTGCTGGCCTTACCCAAGTTCTAGACGACCGACGTTATACGGAAATCATCATGACGCGAGCTACCGTGAGTGTGGGTGAAGACATTGGGTTCTTGCCAGGCACCGAGGAAGAGAAGATGGGTCCTTGGATGGGCGCATTGGACGACAACCTGGAGTTTCTTGCAAAAGGTGATGGCGGTAACGCTGGTGAATGGGGTCGTGCAGCGACCAACGAACTGATCAGAAGCCGCATCAAGATCAAGAGCATGAACTTCATGCGCGGTAGAACTTTTATGAACAAATACGTCATCATTGATGAGGCGCAAAATTTAACGCCAAAACAAATGAAGACCTTAATTACGCGTGCGGGCCCTGGCACAAAAATCATTTGCATGGGCAACTTGGCTCAGATTGACACACCCTACCTAACCGAGGGCTCCTCTGGTTTAACTTACGCTGTTGACCGATTTAAAGGATGGGCGCACGGTGGCCATATTACGTTGGCACGCGGCGAACGTTCAAGACTGGCAGACTTTGCCAGCGATGTTCTTTAATAATCGCCGTCGCTGCTAGAAGCTAAGCTTTCAAAGCGTGTAAGAGGTTTCAAGAAGGTTAAACGAACGGCACCGGTGGGGCCGTTTCGTTGCTTGCCAATGATGATCTCTGCCACGCCAGGGTCTTTTGAATCTTTGTTGTAATAATCGTCGCGGTAAATGAACATGATGATGTCTGCATCTTGCTCAATGGCGCCCGATTCACGCAAGTCGCTCATCATGGGGCGCTTGTCTGTGCGTTGTTCAACACCGCGATTGAGCTGCGACAGTGCAATCACGGGACATTGAAGCTCTTTGGCCAACATTTTGAGGCCACGAGAAATCTCACCCAACTCAGTGGCACGGTTATCGCCGTCTGAGCTTGATGAGCCACTCATGAGCTGCAAATAATCCACCACAATCAAGCCCAATTTGCCACAACGGCGAGCCAACCTGCGCGCATTGGCGCGAAGCTCGCTGGGTGTCAGGCCAGGTGTTTCGTCGATGTGCAAAGACACTGTTCTGAGACGCTCAATGGCATCGGTTAAGCGGGGCCATTCTTCATCGGTGAGCTTGCCTGTTCGCAAGTGCCCTTGGTCGATTCGGCCAATGGATCCAACCACGCGAACGGCCAACTGAGCCGCGCCCATCTCCATCGAAAAAACTGCAACGGGTAAACCTTCATTCAAAGCAACATGCTCGGCTATGTTGATGGCAAAGGCAGTTTTACCCATGGAGGGTCTGGCAGCAAGAACCACCAGATCGCCAGCTTGCAGGCCAGAGGTCATGCGGTCAAGGTCATAAAACCCGGTTGGAACGCCCGTGATGTCATTGGGGTTGTCAGCCATTTCTTGGACACGGTCCATCAGATCAACAACCAAAGTTTCCATTGACTGGAAACCTTGTTTCATGCGTGATCCCTCTTCTCCAATGTTGAAGATTTTTTGTTCAGCTTCGTCTAAGATTTTTTCAACCGGCCGGCCTTGCGTATTGAAGGCATGGGTTGCAATTTCATCGCTGGCTGTTACCAGTTTTCGCAATATAGATCGCTCACGCACTATTTCTGCATAGCGGCGGATGTTGCTTGCACTTGGCACATACTGAGCCAGAGAGTTCAAGTAACCAAGCCCGCCAATTCCCTCTGCTTTGCCTTGATTTTGTAATTGCTCAAACACAGTGATGACGTCAGCTGGCTTTGAACCATTGATAAGGCTGGAGATGGCACCAAAAATGAGCTTGTGTTCGTAACGATAAAAATCATTGTCAGAGAGCAAATCGCCCATGCGGTCCCATGCCGTGTTATCTAACAACAAACCGCCCAACACACTCGACTCAGCCTCAATTGAATGAGGTGGCACGCGGAGTTGCGCTATTTGTTGGTCCGAACTGCCTGGGGCAAAACCCAGTTCAGTTTCAGAATGAGATTGAGGAGAAAAAAGTGCGGACATGGGCGATCGATCAGTAATGCTTGATCTTAAGCATTTAGGGGCTTTTGGTCATGGGAAAAGCCTGTGGATAAGTCGTTGGTAAGTACAGAAAGTCTTGTGAATAAACAAGAAGTTTGAGCACCAACGAAAAAGCCGCCAGTCTTTCGACGGGCGGCTTATGAATGTGCTTAAAAATTAAGCTGTTTCGCCGTAGACAGAAACAGTGACTTCCACCACAACATCGGTGTGCAAAGCAACAGCAACAGTCGATTCGCTGACTGTTTTGATAGGACCATTGGGCATGCGGATTTGAGCTTTGGCCAAAGCGTAACCGGCTTTGTTCAACTCTTCAGCAATGTCGTGATTGGTCACTGAACCAAACAAACGGCCATCGACGCCAGCTTTTTGAGTGATCTTGACCACTGCACCAGCCAGTTTTTCACCTTGAGCTTGTGCTTCGGCCAATTTGGCAGCAGCAGCTTTTTCAAGTTCGACGCGGCGTGCTTCAAACTCGGCTTTGTTGGCTTCAGTGGCGCGACGTGCACGACCGCTAGGGATTAAGAAATTACGAGCGTAACCGTCTTTGACTTTGACGATTTCACCCAAGTTACCAAGGTTCACAACCTTATCGAGCAGAATAATTTGCATGGTTGTTCTCCTTAAACTTTGTGCTGGTCGCTGTAAGGCAACATGGCCAAGAAGCGAGCGCGCTTGATGGCTGTATTAAGTTGGCGCTGATAAATAGCGCGCGTGCCTGTC
>CANKXC010000023.1 GCA_947487355.1 Comamonadaceae bacterium
GGAAGCGCTTTGACTTCTTGTAGAGATGTAGCTTGTTTGATCATGTATTTAAGTATTCTCGCTTGACAAGACTCATGGATTACCCTAGATTACTAACCAGTCAGTCATTAATTTGGAAATCCGCATGCGACAGTCTTTTATGCCGTTTAACGGCACACCCTTGAGTCCCACGTTGAAAAGTTCGTTGGCTGTGACGGCCACTATTTTTGTCATGCTTGCCCTCTCAGCTTGCTCGCCAAAGCAAGCAACACCAGAGCCTATTCGCGCCGTCAAGCTCATGACAGTGGGCGCATCAGATTTGAATGTTCAAGGGGAATATGCGGCAGAGGTAAGGGCCAGGGTAGAGACCCGTTTGGGCTTTAGGGTTGGCGGCAAAATTTTAGTGAGGCAAGTTGAAGCGGGTCAGCGCGTTCAAGCAGGCCAGGTCCTCGCTGAGATCGATCCACAAGATTACGCTTTGGCGGCGCAAGCCGCTCAGGCTCAAGTGGTGGGCGCGCGTTCACAACGAGATTTGGCGGCCGCCGATTTCAAACGCTACGAAGCACTATTGGCTCAGAATTTCATTAGCGCCGCAGAGCTAGAAAGACGCTCCGCTGTCCTAAAGGCGGCTCAGGCCGTCCTCGATCAAGCCTTGGCGCAAGCACAAACGCTGGGCAATCAGGCAAGTTATGCCAAATTAACAGCGCCTTCAGCTGGCGTCATTACCGGTGTTGAGGCTGAGCCTGGTCAGGTGGTGTCTGCGGGCCAAGCTGTGGTTCGTTTGGCTCAAGAGGGTCCGCGCGACGCTGTGTTTGCGTTGCCAGAGCATGTTGTGGGTCGCTTAACAATCGGGCAAAAAATGTCTGCCAGTGTGGGCAATACCAACCAAGTGGTACAAGGCCAAGTTCGAGAAATTGGTGCCAGTGCCGACCCGATCACACGAACCTTTTCCGTCAAATTGGGTTTGGTCAAATCAGAGTCCTTGCCTTTAGGCGCCACCTTGAATGTCCATGCCCCCCAGTTGGCGGGCAGTCAGTCCGATGTCATCAAAGTTCCCACCAATGCACTCCGACAAGAAGGTACACAAACAGCCGTTTGGATTTTTGATGTTCAAACTTCAACTGTTAAATCACAAGTCGTTCAGGTTGCAACTGCTGATGGCAACGAGGTGGTCATTACTTCGGGTCTAAATCCTGGGCAGCAAATTGTGAGTACGGGTGTGCATGTTTTGTCACCAGGCCAAAAGGTGTCTGTCTACGGCGCAAATTCAGCAACATCCAGTCAGGCCAAGTAAATCATGCGCACAGAACCCAAAGCAGGTTTTAACCTGTCTAAATGGGCGTTGGATCATCCTGCGCTTACCCGATATTTAATGCTGGTCTTGATGCTCTTGGGCGTCTTCGCTTTTTTCAATTTAGGTCAAGACGAAGACCCTCCCTTTACATTCAGGGTCATGGTGGTCCGGGCCTATTGGCCTGGTGCTACAGCGCAACAAGTCGCAGAGCAGGTGACTGACAAATTGGAACGAACGCTTCAAGAAGTTCCCTATGCAGACAAAATTCGAAGCTACTCCAAGCCCGGTGAAGCGCAAATCATTTTTCAAATTAAGGACTATTCCAAGCCTGCTGAAGTTGCCAATGTTTGGTACACCGTTCGTAAAAAAATTGGTGACATCCGAGGCACATTGCCCGCCGGCGTGGTGGGCCCATTCTTTGTAGACGATTTTGGTGATGTCTATGGCGTTATTTATGCGCTTCAGGCCGATGGCTTTTCTCCTGCCGAAGTCAAGAAGTTTGCAGACGATGTCAGGCAAAAAATCTTGCGTGTACAAGACGTTGCCAAGGTCGAGCTTTTTGGCGTTCAAGACGAAAAAGTTTTCATTGAAATCTCGCAGAAAAAATTGGCCAGTATGGGGCTTGATATGAGCGCGATCATTGCCCAACTCAGCCAGCAAAATGCGGTGGAATCTGCTGGTACTTTGAATTTACCCAAAGATGCAGTTCAGCTTCGGGTCAATGGTCAATTCAATAGTCTCGATGCGTTGCGCCAAATGCCCATTCGTGGTGTATCTGGTCAGCAAATTAAGTTGGGTGATTTGGGCACGATTCGACAAGACTACATCGACCCGCCATTGGTCAAAGTGAGACACAACGGAGACGATGTTATCGGCCTAGGTGTTTCTATGGCCAAAGGTGGCGACATCATTGAGCTTGGCAAAGCACTGAAAGTGAGTATTGCTGGCATTGAAAAAACACTGCCAGCCGGTGTTCGCTTGATTCAAGTTCAAGACCAACCCAAAGCAGTTTCAAGTTCAGTCAATGAATTTTTGAGAACCTTGGTGGAAGCGGTAGGTATTGTTTTGGCCGTTAGTTTCTTGGCCCTTGGCCTTCACAAACGCCCAGGCATTCACCCTTTATGGCGCCGTTGGACCTTGGACATTCGTCCGGGTTTGGTGGTGGGCATTACCATTCCCTTGGTTTTGGCGGTGACCTTCTTGGCCATGGATTATTTCTACATTGGGCTGCACAAAATTTCTTTGGGTTCGCTCATCATTGCACTTGGCTTGTTGGTGGACGACGCCATCATTGCAGTCGAAATGATGGTGCGAAAAATGGAGGAGGGCTATGACAAAGTGCGCGCGGCGACCTTTGCTTATGAACTCACAGCTATGCCCATGTTGACGGGCACACTTATTACAGCTGCTGGTTTCTTGCCTATTGGTTTGGCCAAGTCCATGACCGGTGAATACACCTTCGCTATTTTTGCGGTCACAGTCATTGCGTTGCTCATCAGTTGGGTGGCTTCCGTTTATTTTGTGCCCTACTTGGGCACCTTGCTTTTGAAGACGCCGCCCCATGTTGTGTCTTCAGAAGACGCGGTTGCTCATGAAATGTTCGATACACCGTTCTATCAAGCCTTCAGAAGGGCTGTGACTTGGTGTGTGGTCCATAAATGGAAAACCATCGCCATTACTTTGTTACTTTTTGTGTTGGGTATTTTGGGCATGGGCAAAGTCCAGCAGCAGTTCTTCCCAGACTCCAGCCGTCCTGAAATCATGGTCGATATTTGGTTGCCCGAAGGTTCTAGTTTCGTGGCCACCGAAGAGGTTTCTAGGCGCATCGAAAAACGTTTGATGGACGAGCAGGGCGTGACAAGCGTCAGCACCTGGGTAGGCTCTGGGGTGCCCCGTTTTTACTTGCCCCTTGATCAGGTCTTTCCGCAGTCCAATGTGTCTCAACTCATTGTCTTGCCCAAAGACTTAAAGGTGAGAGAGTCTTTGAGAGTCAAATTGCCAGCCTTGTTGGCCAGCGAGTTTCCAGAGGTTCGTGGTCGTGTGAAGCTACTGCCTAACGGCCCGCCAGTTCCTTATCCTGTGCAATTTAGAGTTGTCGGCGCAGATCCATTGGCACTCAGACTCAAATCTGATGAAGTCAAAGCGGCTATGCGCGGCAATGCCAATACCCGCGGTGTCAATGACAACTGGAACGAGTCTGTCAAAGTCATTCGCCTTGAAGTTGACCAAGCCAAAGCGCGAGCTTTGGGTGTCACTAGCCAATCTATTGCGCAGGCGTCAAAAACCATGTCGTCTGGTTCTACTGTGGGTCAATATCGCGATGGCGACAAATTGATTGATATCGTTCTCAGACAACCACTTTCAGAACGCGACGCCATCACTGATTTGGCGGGCGCATATGTGCCCACAGCATCGGGCAAATCCATTCCTTTGCTGCAAATTGCCAAGCCAGTTTTCAATTGGGAGCCGGGCGTCATGTGGCGGGAGGGAAGAAACTACGCCATCACGGTCAATGCCGATGTCATTGAAGGCATTCAAGGCGCGACGGTCACCCAACAGTTGCTGCCTGAGCTTAAAAAGCTGGAAGCCAAGTGGCACGATGCAGGGCAGGGCGACTACCGCATTGAGGTGGCGGGTGCCGTGGAAGAAAGCTCCAAAGGATCGGCTTCGATTGCGGCAGGCATACCCCTTATGTTGTTTGCCACTTTTACTTTGCTGATGTTGCAACTCCAAAGCTTCAGCCGGGCGATGCTCGTTTTTCTGACAGGCCCATTGGGCATGGCGGGTGTTGCTGGCGCATTGTTGGTTTTAGACAGGCCGTTTGGTTTTGTAGCTTTATTGGGCGTCATCGCTTTGATGGGCATGATTCAGCGCAATTCGGTCATATTGATTGACCAAATTGAGCAGGACAGAGCGTCAGGCGTGCCAGCTTGGGAAGCCATTGTGGAGTCCGCAGTCAGGCGTTTACGGCCCATCGTTTTAACGGCAGCTGCCGCTGTTTTGGCAATGATCCCTCTCTCGAGAAGCGTTTTCTGGGGGCCAATGGCCGTGGCCATCATGGGGGGACTGATCGTAGCAACCGCATTGACCCTGTTGGCCTTGCCCGCTATGTATGCGGCCTGGTTTAAGGTCGCGCCACCACCCAAATCGGTCTAAACCCGATGATCGAAAGGGGGACTAGGGCTCAGAAGTCCCCACTTCCATGGTTAAAATAGAAGGTTGACCGATTCAACCCATTTGGATGGGACCCGCGCGGGTGGCGAAATTGGTAGACGCACCAGGTTTAGGTCCTGACGGTAGCAATACTGTGCGGGTTCGAGTCCCGCCCCGCGCACCACTTATTAAAAGAGAAGACCATGGCAGTTACTGTTGAAACATTGGAAAAATTGGAACGCAAAATTAGCCTGTCACTGCCAGTGACTGCAATCCAATCTGAAGTCGATGCCCGTTTGAAAAAAATGGCGCGTACCGTCAAGATGGACGGTTTCCGTCCCGGCAAAGTCCCCATGAATGTGGTCGCTCAGCGCTACGGTTACTCAGTTCAGTACGAAGTCATGAATGACAAAGTAGGCGAGGCATTTTCCATTGCCGCCAACGAAGCCAAAGTGCGCGTGGCAGGTCAGCCCCGTATCTCTGAAAAAGAAGGCGCGCCTGAAGGCGAGTTGGCCTTTGACGCTATTTTTGAAGTCTATCCCGATGTCAAATTGGGTGACTTGACCGAAGCCTCTGTCGAAAAAATCCATTCCGAAGTCACCGACGAAGCCATTGACAAAACTGTTGATATTTTGCGCAAGCAACGTCGTACTTTCACTCAGCGACCTGCGGCTGAAGCTGCCATCGATGGCGATCGCGTCACGGTTGACTTCGAAGGCAAAATTGACGGTGAAGTTTTCTCTGGTGGCAAGGCGGATGACTTCCAATTCTTGGTTGGCGAAGGCCAAATGTTGAAAGAATTTGAAGAAGCTGTTCGTGGCATGAAAAATGGCGAAAGCAAAACTTTCCCATTGGCATTTCCTGCCGATTACCAAGGCCAAGACGTGGCTGGCAAAACGGCCGACTTTTTGGTCACCATTAAGAAAATTGAAGCAGCGCATTTGCCCGAAGTAAATGAGGCTTTGGCCAAATCATTGGGCATTGCTGACGCTTCTGTTGAAGGTTTGCGCGCAGACATTCGCAAAAATCTAGAACGCGAAGTGAAGTTCCGCTTGCAAGGTCGTAACAAGCAAGCTGCCATGAATGCGTTGGTAGAAAAAGCGGAGCTCGACTTGCCCAATTCTGTGGTCCAAAACGAAATTGAGCGCTTGAAAGATGGTGCTCGTGCCGATCTCAAGCAACGCGGTATTAAAGATGCTGACAAAGCGCCTATTCCTGACGATATCTTCCGCCCTCAAGCCGAAAGCCGCGTGCGCTTGGGCCTAGTGGTGGCCGAGTTGGTCAAGGCCAACACTTTGAACGCTACAGAAGCGCAAATCAAAGCCCACATCGAAGAACTGGCTTCCAGCTACGAGCGTCCAGAAGATGTGGTGCGTTGGTACTATAGCGACAACCAACGTATGGCAGAAATTGAAGCTGTTGTCATTGAAACCAATGTCTCAGACTTCATCATGTCAAAGGCCAAAGTTACTGAAAAAACCATCTCCTTTGACGAGTTGATGGGCCAACAGGCTTAATTCGCCTGTCAAGTTTTTTCGATTCCACCAACATCAGTTTGGAACCATCATGAATTCATTCGACATCCAAGCCTTGGGCAACGTGCCCATGGTGATCGAAACGTCAGGGCGCGGAGAACGCGCTTATGACATTTACTCTCGCTTGCTTAAAGAGCGAGTCATTTTCTTGGTGGGTGAGGTCAACGACTACACCGCCAATTCTGTGGTCGCCCAGCTGTTGTTTTTGGAAAGCGAAAATCCTGAGAAGGACATTTCTTTCTACATCAATTCGCCTGGTGGATCAGTCAGTGCTGGCATGGCCATCTATGACACCATGAACTTCATCAAGCCCGATGTGTCTACCTTGTGCACCGGTATGGCTGCCAGCATGGGCGCCTTCTTGTTGTCAGCGGGTACCAAAGGCAAGCGTTTTTCTTTGCCAAACTCCAAAGTCATGATTCACCAGCCCTTAGGCGGCACACGCGGCCAGGCCACAGAAATTGAGATTCATGCGCGTGAAATTCTCAAAACACGCGAGCAGCTCAACCGTATCTTGGCTGAGAACACAGGGCAACCCCTAGAAAAAATCCAATTGGACACCGAGCGCGACTACTATTTGTCTGCCGACGAAGCCAAAGAATACGGTCTGATTGACCAAGTTATCTCAAAACGTCCCTGAGATGCAACAAATAGGGCTTGAAAGTACGCTTTCTGCCCTGTTTTTTGAAGACGGCGCCCCCTTTCAGGGAGGGCGCCGTTTTTCTTTAGTTATCATAGGGAAAATGGAATCACAAGGCGTCGTCTATGGCCGATAAAAAAGGCTCAGTTACCGAAAAGAATTTATATTGCTCCTTCTGCGGCAAAAGTCAGCATGAAGTGAAGAAGCTCATCGCTGGCCCATCGGTCTTCATTTGCGACGAGTGCATTGATCTGTGCAACGACATCATCCGTGATGAATTACCCGTCACAGAAATTGCAAAAGATACCAAAAATGGTTTGCCCACGCCCTTGGACATCAAAACCAATTTGGACAATTACGTCATTGGCCAAGAGAAGGCCAAGCGAACTTTGGCCGTAGCGGTTTACAACCACTACAAGCGTTTGCGTCACAAAGAGGGTGCCAAAAAAGAAGACGTCGAATTGGCCAAGAGCAACATCTTGCTCATTGGCCCTACTGGCTCTGGCAAAACTTTGTTGGCCCAAACCTTAGCCCGCATGCTCGATGTCCCTTTTGTGATGGCCGATGCCACCACACTGACTGAGGCAGGTTACGTAGGTGAAGACGTCGAAAACATCGTGTCCAAATTGCTGCAAAGTTGCAATTACGATGTTGAGCGTGCACAGCGCGGCATTGTTTACATCGACGAAATCGACAAAATTACCCGCAAGTCAGACAACCCCTCCATCACACGCGATGTGTCGGGAGAGGGCGTCCAGCAAGCTTTGCTCAAGCTCATTGAAGGCACGATGGCCAGCGTGCCACCCCAAGGCGGTCGCAAACACCCCAATCAAGATTTCTTGCAAATTGACACCACCAATATTTTGTTCATTTGCGGCGGTGCCTTTGCCGGCTTGGAAAAAGTCATCGAAAACCGCACAGAGGCTTCAGGCATTGGCTTTGGTGCCGTTGTTAAAAGCAAAAAACAGCGCTCATTGACCGAAGTCTTTACAGAAGTTGAGCCTGAAGATTTGATCAAGTTTGGTCTTATTCCCGAATTGGTGGGCCGCATGCCAGTGGTGGCCACATTGGCCGAGCTCACTGAAGAAGCATTGGTGCAAATTCTGACCGAGCCTAAAAATGCCTTGGTCAAACAATTTGGACAGCTGCTCAACATGGAAGGCGTTGAACTCGAGATTCGCCCAGAAGCTTTGCACGCTATTGCCAAAAAAGCGCTGGCGCGTAAAACTGGTGCGCGTGGCCTCCGATCCATCTTAGAGCAAGCGCTAATCGACACCATGTTCGAACTGCCCAATGCAAGCAATGTTGAAAAAGTGGTGGTGGATGCCTCCACCATCGAAGACAACCATGTACCTTTGCTGGTCTACCGAGAGTCGGCCAAGCAAGCTTGAGATTTTTTCCAGCCCACCCCCTGAATCCGACCTATAACCCTATGAACTCAAGGCTTGAAATCGGTAAAACAGGGGCCATTTATCCCCAATAACCAAGGGAATCACATGTCTGGACACACACCACTGCCCGCTGAATTACTCGACCTTCCGATGTTGCCTTTGCGCGATGTCGTGGTCTTTCCGCACATGGTCATCCCACTTTTTGTGGGTCGCCCTAAGAGCATCAAAGCCCTTGAGAGCGCCATGCTCACAGACCGCCGCATCATGCTGGTCGCGCAAAAAACAGCCGCCAAAGATGAGCCCGAAGCGACCGATATGTTTGAAGTCGGTTGCATCTCCACCATCTTGCAAATGCTCAAATTGCCTGATGGCACCGTCAAGGTCTTAGTTGAAGGTCAGCAGCGCGCCAAAGTTCAAAATATTGCAGATGGCGAAGCTCATTTCGTGGCCACAGTCATGCCAGTTGAGGTGGCTGCCGAGAAGGCGAGTCAAAGCAGTGAAATTGAAGCCCTGCGCCGTGCGGTCATGCAGCAGTTTGACCAGTACGTTAAGCTCAACAAAAAAATTCCGCCAGAAATTCTGACGTCCATTTCCAGTATCGATGAACCAGGTCGTTTGGCCGACACCATTGCTGCCCACTTGCCGCTCAAGTTAGAAAACAAGCAAGTGGTACTGGACTTGGCCAGCATTCGCGACCGCTTGGAAAATCTCTTTACGCAGCTTGAGCGCGAAGTTGACATTCTCAATGTAGACAAAAAAATCCGTGGTCGCGTAAAGCGTCAAATGGAAAAGAATCAACGCGATTTTTATTTGAACGAGCAAGTCAAGGCCATTCAAAAAGAACTCGGTGAAGGCGAAGAGGGTGCCGACATCGAAGAAATCGAAAAGAAAATCAAAGCCGCCAAAATGCCGGCAGAAGCTCGCAAGAAGGCCGATGCCGAGTTGAAAAAACTCAAGCTCATGTCGCCTATGTCGGCCGAAGCCTCTGTGGTGCGCAATTACATTGAAGTTCTGACGGGTTTGCCTTGGAGCAAGAAGACCAAAATCAAACACGATTTAGGCAATGCAGAAGGCGTCTTGAATGAGGACCATTACGGTCTTGAAAAAGTCAAAGACCGCATCATGGAATACCTTGCGGTACAACAACGTGTCGACAAGGTCAAAGCGCCAATCCTATGCTTGGTTGGTCCCCCCGGTGTTGGCAAAACATCGCTGGGTCAATCCATCGCCAAAGCCACAGGTCGAAAATACGTGCGCATGGCTTTGGGTGGTATGCGCGACGAAGCTGAAATTCGTGGTCACCGCCGCACTTACATTGGCGCCATGCCTGGCAAAGTGCTGCAAAGTCTGACCAAGGTTGGTACGCGCAATCCCTTGTTCTTGCTGGATGAGATTGACAAGTTGGGTACAGACTTCCGCGGCGATCCTTCAAGCGCACTGCTTGAAGTATTGGACCCTGAACAAAATCACACCTTTGGCGATCACTACGTCGAAGTGGATTTTGATTTGAGCGACGTGATGTTTGTGGCTACTTCCAATTCCATGAATATTCCTTCCGCGCTTTTAGATCGCATGGAAGTCATTCGTTTGTCTGGTTACACAGAAGACGAAAAAACCAGCATTGCCATCAAATATTTGTTGCCCAAACAATTGAAAAACAATGGCGTGAAGATTGAAGAACTTAGCATCAGTGATTCTGCTGTCCGCGATGTGGTTCGCTACTACACCCGTGAAGCAGGCGTCCGATCACTTGAGCGCGAACTTTCCAAAATTTGCCGCAAAGTGGTCAAGAGTCTGTTACTCAAGCAAATGACTGCGCCTGTACTCGTCACGCCCGACAATTTGAACGATTTCTTAGGTGTGCAGAAGTACACCTATGGCCGCGCAGAAGCGCAAAATCAAGTGGGCCAGGTTGTGGGTTTGGCATGGACTGAAGTGGGTGGCGATTTGCTCACCATCGAGGCAGCCCTCATGCCAGGCAAGGGTGTTATTACCCGCACCGGCTCTTTGGGTGATGTCATGAAAGAGTCTGTGGAAGCCGCACGGACTGTGGTGCGCAGCCGTTCGAGAATGTTGGGCATTAAAGACGATGTCTTTGAGAAAAAAGATTTGCACATTCACGTGCCCGATGGCGCTACGCCCAAGGATGGCCCCAGTGCTGGCGCTGCCATGACCACGGCCATGGTGTCGGCCATGACGGGCATACCCGTGCGTGCGGATGTTGCCATGACAGGCGAAATTACTTTGCGAGGCGAGGTAACAGCCATTGGTGGTCTGAAGGAAAAGCTGCTGGCTGCTCTTCGGGGTGGCATCAAGACAGTCATGATCCCTGAGGACAACGTCAAAGACCTTCAAGACATTCCAGAGAACGTCAAGAATGGGCTGGAAATTGTTCCAGTCAAATGGATCGACAAAGTTTTGGAAGTGGCGCTTGAAAAGATGCCTGAAGCTTTGCCCGATGAAGAGCCAGCCGTTGTTGAAACTGCTGTGGTTTCAGAGGCCAAGGACAGTGCCAAGACGGGTGCGGTTAAGCATTGATAGAAATTTTCTGGGGCCTAGAAAATTTCTTAATAATTGCGCTACAATTCGTCCAGCGCAGTTAGTTTGGCATAGAATGCTGAGTTGATTGCAAATGCGGGATTAGCTCAGTTGGTAGAGCGATACCTTGCCAAGGTATAGGTCGAGAGTTCGAGCCTCTTATCCCGCTCCAAACATTGAAAGATGTACCAACATCCTTCAGCAAAATAGGGAAGCAACTGCTTCCCTTTTTTGTCGCAAACTCGGCGCGGTAGCAAAGCGGTTATGCACCGGATTGCAAATCCGTGTAGGTCGGTTCGACTCCGGCCCGCGCCTCCAAATAAAAAGCCACTGTTGCAAAACAGTGGCTTTTTTATTTGTCTAAACAATCTATTCAAAGTTTTGTGGGGTCGGTCAATTTGAACTGTCGATGCAGAAGCAGCGACCAAACTCCAATCAGAGACAAGAAAATGACCATGCCTACCAAGATGTTCATCACGGACATGGCTGGCGTTTGTAGTTTGTTGGCTTGGATAACCAGCCAATGCACATAACTTAAAAAAAGTAAAAGGAAACAGGCCAACACACTCATGAATAAACTCAGGGTGAGAAAAGTTTCTTCCCGTTTTTCAGGTTGTAGCCAAAATTCTTTGTGAGGAAGGTTAATCAAGCTGGCTGGTAACTTGCGCATTCCAAAGGGTAAAACTGCCAAAAGCCCTGGTACAAGCACGACCAAGGTCAGCATGGTGTGGGTGTAGCCCTCTTTGCTCATAAAGCCATCTGCGATGCCTTCTGCATTGAAGTGCGAGGCCATATTCGCTGGCAGGTGGGTACTTGTGTTGATCACAAAGTAAATGGCGCATACCATCAAGATGATGAAGGCTGAATAAAAATAATTCGGGTTGTTAAGCCTGTTCATAACTTTCAAAATAAGCTAAAAAGAGAGTTGGAAAAATTAAGCCAAAGAACATTATGTTCTTTGTACCTAGTGCTTCAATACTTTACCAATATGTCATTCAGGGAATTGCTTGTGCTGAATTTACGACCCATTTGGATCTTTGCGCTCTTACTGAGTTTGTCAGGATGTGGCGGTGGTGGAGGTTCAAGCTCAAGCAACTCTGCCACGGCGTATCAACCCTCTTCAAAAGAATTGGCCCAAATATGTGCCAAGGAAAATCCGCTGGCCGTTAACGCATTGACTGCAACCCGGCAGGGCGTTTTGGCCGACGAAAAGAAGTGGGTTAAAGCCTATATGTCTGAAAGATACCTTTGGTACAAAGACATTCCCAATCTCAATTCAGAAGATTCTAGGTACAACGCGTCATCCAATGGGGCCTTGGATGTATGGACTTCTTTGCTTAACTATTTTTCAGATTCCAAAACACCCCTCAAAACAGCTCTTGGTACTTTGGTGGACAAGTTCAGTTTCATGATCGATACGGTCTCTTGGAACAGTTTTGTTGAAAGCAATTTACGCGGCTATGGCTTCATGTTGAAAAGAAGTACAAACGCCGGACTTAAAGTGATCACTGTGGCCTATGTGTATCCAAACACGCCAGCCAAGTCAGCGGGTCTGATGCGGGGCGACCAAATACTTGGCATTGATGGTGCCTCCCTCAATGACACAAGCGCACAAGCAATTGCCACTTTCAACGAAGGTTTAACACCGACCCAAGCGGCCCCGCATACATTTCAAATCTTGCGCGCTGGCGCTACTTTGAATGTCAGCATGCAAGCCGCAAACATCACTTTGCAGCAAGTTGAAAGCAAAGTTTTAAATATAGGCACAAAGAAGTTGGGCTATTTGCTGTTCAACAGCCACGTGCCTGGCGCAGAGAGCTATCTCATTGAGGCCATGACGCAGTTCAAACAACAAGGCGTTACTGAATTGGTGGTCGACTTACGTTACAACGGCGGCGGCTACTTGGCCATTGCCAACGCCTTGGCTTACTCAGTGGCAGGCAGTACCAAAGCGCAAGGCAAAGTTTTTGAACTCACTCGTTTTTCTGACAAACGCTCATCAGAAAACTACGCCATGAATTTCAGGAATACGGGCCTTAACAATCAGGCTTATCCTTCCTTGGGCATCGCCAAAATCTACGTGCTGGTCACAGGCGGAACTTGTTCTGCCAGCGAATCTTTCATCAATGGATTGCGTGGCGTTGATGTCGAGGTTGAATTGATTGGCAGCACCACATGTGGCAAACCTTATGGCTTTTATCCCCAAGACAACTGCGGTATTACGTATGCCGCGATGGAGATGGAGGGTGTGAATGCCAAGGGAGAGGGCGGGTTCTCGGACGGCATGATGCCTCAGTGCACTGCAATTGACGACCTCAGTCTCCCGCTTGGCGATGTCTCTGAGGGCATGTTGTCAATTGCCGTGAAGAGAATCCAAGGGCAATCGTGTACTCAAGCGGCTGGGCTTGTCATCAGTTCCGATGGGTTGTCGGGCATGGCCCTGCGTGATCAAAGTGAATTGATCAGACCTGATTGGCAAACCAACAAGTGGTTGCAAGTCAAACCCTAATCAGATTAATTTGGCTGAACGCCCGCCTTAATGAGCAGGCCACCCAGTGTTTCAATCTCATTTTTCAAATGGGCTCTAAGGGCATTGGGTGTTGCTTGTTCTGCAGTGACCGCGGACACACCCATGCCGTCCAAACGACTGATCACATCAGGATCGGTCACCGATTTTTGTAGTGCAGCTGTGAGTTTTTCAAGGACTGGTTTAGGTGTGCCCTTGGGCGCGTAAAGACCAAAAGAAATATTGATCTCAAAACCTTTGACGCCAGCTTCTGCAATGGCGGGCGTGCTTGGCAAGGATGGCAAACGGTTTTTACCGGCTGAGGCATAGGCCTTGATTTTTCCGTTCTTAACCGAAGGAACAGTGCCTGAAGTTTGGTCACACAAGACATCCACTTGACCGCCCATGAGGTCTGTCAGCGCAGGACCAGTGCCCTTGTATGGAATTTCATTCAGTTGCACACCCAATACATTCATCATCATGAGGCCACACAAATGTGAGGCAGAACCAACGCCGGCATGCGCAAGGCTGACTTTCTTTTGATTCGCTTTGAGATAGTTTACAAATTCATTCAGATCTTTGGGGGGAAATTCGTTTCTAGCCACGATGACCATGGGGCCGCTGGTGGCGGAGCCAATGGGCTCAAAATCGTCGACTGGGTGATAACTGAGATTTTTGTACATCGCCAAATTGGTGGCGTGGCTCACGTGAATCATGAGCAATGTGTAGCCGTCTGGCCTGGCGCGGGCCACCTTGGCGGTACCAATGGCACCGGAGGCACCTGCTGTGTTGTCCACCAAAATTTGCTGGCCCAATATTTTTTGCATGGAGCCCGCAAACAACCGTGTAATGGTATCGCCAGGCCCGCCCGCAGCGTAGGGCATGACCATGGTGATGGGTTTATTGGGGTAATCTTGCGCTTGCAATTGAGGCGTCCAAAGACACACAGAAGTCAGTGCAAAAAGCGGTAGCCATTTTTTGAAGTTCATACAGATGTCCTGTTCAATGCTGAATTGAGCGCAAGAAAAAGTGATTTAAATCGTTTGAGTTTGAAGGTTACCCAGCCAAGAGACGGCTGCGAATGTCCATGGGTTCAAGTACTTCAAGAGGCAATTGACCACCCCCTGGAATACCCACTTGGGTAGCATTCAAAAGCATCGAAACCATCACGTAGGTGCCGGACAGGACTGTCAGGTCAATCACGGCTTGTTCGCCCATTTTTTCGATGGCTTCTTGCCATAAGGCATCGGGTACTCTGTGATTCAAGCTCAATTGGATGCAGTAGTCGTAGACCAATCGCTCGTCATCTTGCATGCTGGTGGGGCGTTTGCATTCACGCAAATCTTTCATCACAGCGTCTGAAAGGCCAGCTTTGCGGGCAATGGTCTCATGGGCCCACCACTCGTATTGGGCATTCGAAATCCGTGCTTGAATGAGAATGGCAAACTCGTTCAAACGCTTGTTAACAGATGTTTTAAAACGCAAATAGTCCAAATGATCAAAGCACCTGCGTGCCATGTCAGGACTTCGTAGCAAGGCGTTGTATGGCCCACCGAGGGCTGCGCTAGATACTTTGAGGATATCGTCTGCCAGCGGTTTAACCGAATCAGGCAAGGCGTCGTAGGAGATTTGGGGAAGTCTTTCAGTCATTCGCAAATTTTAGGGACATGACTGCAGCTTGTGGGGAGTGCTAACCCGAATCTCCCTTCTTGCTCAAAGGCGTTTAGACCTTTCCTACCTTTTCGTTTGGCTTGGGTGTAAAACCAAGGCAAGGTCGCCCATCAGAATTCATGACCTGAATGCTGGGCAATATTTGTGATTTAAAGCCCAAAAGCTTGCATGAGTAGGGCATTTTGGGATCCCAACTGGTTGCAAAGTGAACGCACTTCCAACAATTGACCTGACTTAAATGAGATTGAGTATTTGCCAAGATATGAGTAGTTAAATTTCAATTTATCGAATCATAAAGAGTCTTTGAAGGCGGAACGTACAAAAACCCTCTATGAAGAACGGTTCAGATTGTTTTAATCTTCAATCGCACTTTAAAATCAAGTCTCAAACTTAATCATTCATTCAAAATTCAAATGCAACCATTTCACCTGGCGTTTCCCGTCACATCTTTGGCCAAGGCGCGAGCCTTTTATGGCGATTTACTGGGTTGTTCAGAGGGTCGTTCCAGCGACGAGTGGGTTGACTTCAACTTTTATGGCCACCAAATTGTGGCCCACCTCAGCCCCTCCGAAGCGGGCCATCACAACACCAGTGCCGTCGATGGCGACAATGTGCCAGTCAGGCACTTTGGTTTGGTCATGGAAATGAGGCAATGGGAAAATTTGGCTGAAAAATTAAAGCAGGCCGGTACAAAATTTGTCATTGAGCCGCACATTCGATTCAAGGGCCAAGTGGGTGAGCAAGCCACCATGTTTTTCTTGGATCCATGCGGCAATGCTGTGGAGTTCAAAGCATTTGCAAATCCTGCCAGTTTGTTTGCCAAATAAACCAGTCTAGTTATGCCACTTAATTTATCGCCTAAGAATTTTGGTGCGTGCTGCGTTCAATGAAATTAAAAATGTCAGAAAAGTCGCTTTTTGCGATTTTGTTACGTTCGCAGTGGTGGTACAGCTTTTTAATTGCCGCACTTTTAGCTTTGCTGGCTCGCGTATTTTTGCCTGAGGCCTATCGTGCAGTTGGCATGCTCAGTGCTTTTCCGTTTGTCATCATTGGCATCATGGCTGCTTGGCAGCAGCGTGACAAACCATCCCCAGAACGCATCTCGCAGGCCTTGAGTACTTTAGAAAACATGTCTTGGAAAGAGTTCTTGCCCCTCATGGAGCAAGCCTTTGTTCAACAGGGTTTCAGCGTGACACGTTTGAACTCAAATTCGGCAGACTTGCATTTGGAAAAATTTGGTAAAACAACTTTGGTCAGTTGCAAGCGATGGAAGGCCGCCACCTTGGGGGTCGATGTCTTAAGAGATTTGAAAGCGCTCCAAGTTTCACAAGAAGCTACCTATGCCGCTTGCATTAGCTTAAGTTTGCCAACTGGCGTGGCACTTAAATTTGCAAAAGACAACACAGTTCAATTGATTTGCCAAGACGATTTGGCTGGCTTTTGTTTGAAGGTCATGAAAGCCTAAAGCTTATTCGTCATCCCTCTAAAGCTCGCATGATATGTGCAATGCAATCATTTGTTTTGGCTGCATCAATCCAGCGAATGATACAAACCAATTCAAGCGTTGGATCGACCCACGTAATGGATGAACCAGCACCAATGGCAAACCATGAGCTTAGAGGAGCGTCTTTGAACAAGCTACCTTCGTGATTAAGCCAAATGAGATAGCCGTAGTAGGGTGCAACCTCACAGGGCTGCTGCATCATTTGCAGCCACTTCTGTGAAAGAATTTGACGACCCTTGTAATTTCCGTTGCCCATCAGCATCAAGCCAATCAGTCCTTGGTCCATGGCAGAAATTGAAACGCCACCGCCCCAATGACTGCCCCCTGGCACAGACATCATGCGCTGGCCATTGACCTGTGTCCAACCTTGCTCATAACCAACCCATTTAAATTCATCCGAGCAGCCCAAAGGCTTGCGAAAAAATTCTTCAAATACATCGGGTAGAGGGCGCTTGAACAAATGCAATAAGGCCAAAGAAAGTTGGTT
>CANKXC010000024.1 GCA_947487355.1 Comamonadaceae bacterium
TCGCACCTGCTGTGCCCTTGGCATCTGCTGCACGCTATGCGCTGCTGGCCGCTGAAGCCTTTGATGGCATGCACTTGGTTCTCATTGACTTGCAAGAAAAAGGCATTCAGATGGCGGCAGGCCGTAGCCAGCACCATCAGGCCGTAGCCGATTTGAGCTTTGACGCTTTGGCTCTCAAAGCCGAACGCGTCTTGCCCCTGACAGCCACCCCTTGGACAGAGCAACATGCCATCGCATGCTTGGCTTCTTTGCAATTGGGTGTCACAGACCAACAACTCAAGCGCACCGTTGAATACGTGAGCGAGCGTCAACAGTTTGGCCGCGTCATTGGCAGCTTTCAGTTGGTCGCAGGGCAAATGGCCGATGGCTATATTGCGGCCGAAGCCTTGCGCTCTTCATTGTGGCAATTGGTTTACCGACTGGATGCGGGACTGGGTTCTGCACCCCAAGCTTGGGCCACACGCGCTTTGGCCAACGACACGGGACATCGTGCCGGCCACATGGCGCAACACGTTCACGGCGGCATTGGTGTTGACTTAACTTACCCCATTCACCGCTTTCTGTTTTGGACGCGTGCCAATGCCGCAGCTTTAGGCGGCACTGAGCACCAGCTTGCCAAGTTGGGCGATTGGTTGGCCAACAACGACCACTTGGGCTGGAAATATGACGCAGCCGAAGACAAGCCATTTGAGGGAAGCCAACATGCAGCGGTTTGAAAACATTCAAACAGGTGACACCCTCGAGTCACTCACAGTGCCCATTACTGTGGCATTGATTACCGGCGGCGGCATTGCCACGCGCGATTATTTTCCAGGTCACCATGACTTGGAAGCGGCGCGTGCCTTGGGCTCGCCGCATATTTTCATGAACATTCTGACCACCAATGGCTTGATTCAACGCTTCATCGATGCATGGTGCGGTCCCGCCGGTCACATGCTCGATTTGAAAATCAAGTTGGGTGCACCCAATTATCCGGGCGACAAAATGGTCATCAGTGGCGCCATCACTGACAAGCGCGATGCCGACCGTAGTGTGGAAGTCACGCTCAAAGGCATCAACAGCATGGGCCCTCACGTTAACGGCACGGTTCGCGTGCGGTTTCCTTAATACGTGATGGCAAAGGAATTTATCAATGTCTGAATTTTCAATTTCGGGTCGCGCGGCCATTGTGGGTCTCGGCGCCACAGAATTCTCCAAAAACTCAGGTCGCACCGAAGTGCGCTTGGCCATGGAAGCCACGCTTCAGGCCTTGAACGACGCCGGCATCGATCCTTCCGAAGTCGATGGTTTTTCCTCATACAGCGTCGACAAAGTACCCGAGTATGAAATTGCTCGGCTCTTAGGCGCCAAGAACATCAACTTTTTCAGCCAAATTCCGCACGGCGGCGGCGCAGCTTGTGCGCCTGTTCTGCATGCAGCCATGGCGGTTGCCACTGGCATTGCCAAAACTGTGGTGGTCTACCGCGCCATGAACGAGCGCAGTTGGTATCGCTTTGGCAATGGCAACTATGGTTTCGGTTCTTCGCCTCTTTTTGAGAATGTCAATTACGGCTGGTACATGCCCTACGGCTTTCACACGCCCGCAGCGTGGGTGGGCATGTTTGCACAGCGCTACATGCACACATTTGGCGCAACCAGCGAAGACTTCGGACGCGTTGCTGTTGCCGCCCGCGATTTTGCAGCCACCAACCCCGCTGCATTTTTCTACGGCAAGCCCATTACCTTGGCCGAGCACCAAGCTTCGCGCTGGATTTGCGAACCCCTGCACCTGCTAGATTGCTGCCAAGAATCGGACGGTGCAGTGGCCATGGTCATCACTTCGGTTGAACGCGCCCGCGATTTAAAAACTCGCCCTGTTGTCATCAAAGGTGCCGCACAAGGCATCAGCGATGGTCAACAAATCATGACCTCCTACTTCCGCGAAGACATCACGGGCTTGCCAGAAATGGGCTTGGTCGCCAAACAACTTTGGCAACAAAGCAAGTTGGGCCCTGACGACATTCAAACAGCTGTTATCTATGACCACTTCACGCCTTTTGTATTGCCACAGCTTGAAGAATTTGGTTTTGCCAAGCGTGGTGAAGCCAAAGAATTCATTCGTGCAGGCCACCACGCCCGCGGCGGCAAGATGCCCATCAACACCCACGGCGGTCAGTTGGGCGAAGCCTATATCCACGGCATGAACGGCATTGCTGAAGGCGTGCGTCAAGTCCGTGGCAGTTCTATCAATCAGGTACCCGATGTGCACAACGTGCTTGTGACAGCCGGCACCGGCGTCCCCACCAGCGGCCTCATTCTAGGCACCGCCTAATCCGTCAAAAGAAAGACGATCATGTTCATCGACCTCACCCCCGAACAACACAAGTTGCGCATGAAGGTGCGCGACTATTTCAACAACCTCATGACCCCAGACTTGCGCCTTCAATTGCGCGGTGCTGAAAGCGGTGATGAGTACCGTCAAACCATTCGCCAAATGGGCAAGGATGGTTGGCTGGCTGTTGGCTGGCCCAAAGAACATGGTGGCCAAGGCCTGAGCGCCACCGAGCAATTGATCTTTTTTGAAGAGGCCAATATTGCAGGCGCACCTCTTCCCTTCGTCACCATCAGCACGGTAGGACCCGCCCTGATGGAGTCGGGTTCTGACGCACAAAAAGCGCGCTTCTTGCCCGGCATTGCATCAGGCGAACTCATTTTTGCCATTGGCTACTCAGAACCCCAAGCAGGTTCCGACTTGGCTGTTTTGAAAACACAAGCCAAGCTCGAAGGTGACCTGCAAACAGGCCGCTTCATTGTGAATGGCAGCAAACTTTGGACCTCGGGTATTGAGGCGGCAGACCACGTTTGGTTGGCTGCCCGAACCGATCCCGATTTACCACGACACAAAGGTGTCTCCATTCTCATTTTGGACACCAACGCTGCAGGCTTCTCGCACACGCTCATTGAAACAGTTGGCAATTTCACTGCCGCCACCTATTACGACAATGTCGAAGTTCCTGCAGATCGATTGGTGGGTGAATTGCATGGTGGCTGGAAGCTGATCACCGCCCAACTGAACCACGAGCGCTTGGGTCTAGGCTCATGGGCCGACAAAGTTTTTGGGCCCTATTGCAAAGTACTGCAGTGGGCCAAAGCCCGTGACGAAAGTGGTCGGCGTGCCATCGATCAGCCTTGGGTCAAGCGTTCACTGGCCGAGTGCTATGCCCGACTTGAAGCCATGCGCTTGATCAACTTCCGCATTGCTGCTGAGCTAGAGAGTGGTCGCATGGATGTGGCCTTGGCGTCTGCCACCAAAGTCTATGGTTCGGAGAGCGTCATTGAAGTTTTGCGAAAACTCATTGAGATTGTTGGATCCAGTGCATTGATCAGGGCTGGCTCTACTGCCGCCATGCTGATGGGCGAACTGGAGTATGAAGTTCGTGCCTGCACACTCACCACTTTTGGCGGGGGCACCAACGAAATTCAGCGCGAACTGATTGCGCAATTTGGTCTGAAAATGCCAAGACCTGTGCGCTGAACCTTCTCAACCATTGACTCACCTATTCAGTCGAAATGGAGACCACGTGAATTTAGCGTCCATCCTACCGCGTGAAGCAACCCAGGCCAAACTCGACAAGCGGTCTAAGGCCAGCATGCGTCATCGTGCGTCTCAAACGTACACCCTCGCAGAACGTGTCGAGGAAAGTGCCACTCAGTTTGCCGATCGACCCTGCATTTTGTCCGGCAACGATCGATACACCTATGCACAGACCAATCAACACATCAACCAAGTGGCGCATGCGGCACATGGCTTGGGTTTAAAGCAAGGCGATGTGGTGGGCCTTTGCATGGAAAACCGGCCCGCCTTTTTGTTTTTGTGGTTAGGTTTGTCTAAGCTGGGTGTGAAGTTGGTGTTTTTAAATACCAATATCAGTGGCAAGCCACTCGCACATGCCATTGAAGTCACAGGTGCCAAGCTCATCGTCATGGGTGAGGAATGTCTGGGATTGTTAAGCAGCAGCGATCTGCCCTCTGACATTCAATTTTGGTTGTGGCCCGATGCAGACAACACAGCCAGCATGCCACTGCGCAATCGTTGCACACTCAATTTTGAATTAGCGTGTCAGTCAGCCCCCACAGAAAATCCACCAGCCACTTGGCGTGAGGGTGTGGTTGCTGGCGACCCGGCTTTGTACATTTTTACATCGGGTACCACGGGTCTGCCCAAAGCGGCCATCATCAGTCATGCCCGCTGGCTCATCACGGGTGATGTGATGCAGATCACCATGGATGTGCAAAAAGACGATTGCTTCTATTGCTTTTTACCGCTCTATCACGGTGCGGCCTCGCTGTCTGCTGGTGCCACAGCGTTTGCTGCTGGTGCCAGTTTGTTGCTGCGCCGCAAATTTAGCCGCACAGAATTTTGGACAGATGTGCGCCAGCACCACGTTACCATTTGTCAATATGTAGGTGAGGTCTGTCGCTTTTTGCTGACTGTGCCACCCAAGCCCAACGACAAAGCGCACAGCTTAAAAAAAATGGTTGGCGCAGGTTTGGCCCCCGAGGTTTGGGAACAGTGGGTTCAACGTTTTGGTGAGTTTGATATTTTCGAGGGCTGGGGCTCCACCGAGTCCAACACCAACACCATCAATGTCGACAACCGCGTCGGATCCTGCGGCCGAGTGCCTTTCTGGGAGAAAACCAATCTTCGCTTGGTGCGCTATGACATCGAAACCGAAAGCTATGTGCGTGATGAAAATGGCTTTCTGCAACTGTGCGGCCCCAATGAAGTGGGCGAAGGCATTGGCATGATCATCAACATGCCCGATGTTGTGGGTGGCCGCTTTGAAGGCTATACCTCGCCAGAGGCTACAGAAAAGAAAATATTGCGCAACGTCTTCCGTGAAGGGGATGCTTGGTGGTCTTCAGGCGACTTGCTGCGTTGCGACGAAGACGGCTATTGCTGGTTCGTTGATCGCATTGGCGATACCTTCCGATGGAATTCTGAAAACGTGTCGACCCTCGAAGTGGCCGATGTCTTGGGCGATTTCCCAGGCTTGGAATCGATCACTGTCTATGGCGTGAAAGTGCCAGGCGCAGAAGGTCGTGCTGGCATGGCCGCCTTGGTTTTGCAAACGGGTACGGTGTTTGATCCTGCCAAGTTTTGGGCCTTGGCCACCAGCCGTTTGCCACGCTATGCAGCGCCGCTGTATTTGCGATTGACACCCACAGCAGACATGACGGGAAATTACAAACTTCGCAAAGTTGATCTACAGCGCGAAGGCTATGACACCGATTTGGTCACCGATCCTTTGTATGTCCGAGACGACAAACGTCAAACCTACTTGCCATTGGCCGTAGGCAACCTTAGGGCGGTCGGATGAGGCAAGCGCCGGCCAGGGCTAAATTGGACTACCCCTATGATGCGCCGGCCAGTGACGGTTCGGTGGTTGAAGTAGCACCTGGTATTTTGTGGGCACGCATGCCCATGCCCATGGCGCTCGATCACATCAATGTGTACTTGCTGAAAGACACCACGGGTTGGATCTTGGTTGACACTGGCTTGAACACCCAGGCTAGCAAACAATGCTGGGAACACATAGCGGCTACACATTTGGCAGGCTTGCCCATCCAAGGTCTGATTTGCACCCACATGCATTACGACCATGCGGGCTTGGCCAAATGGTTGTGCGAGCGATTTGAAATTCCGCTTTACATGACGCACGGCGAGTACTACATGTTGCGTGCATTGTCGCACCCAGAACCCGATCCTCTGCCACCTTCGCAGTTGCGCTTTTATCAACGCGCAGGCATGCCCAATGACAGAATTGATCGCATGTGGAAAGCCATGCGCGCAGACCCATTCACACCGCCTGAACCTAGGTCATTTATTCGCCTTCGCGAGCACGATCACATCAACATTGGTGGCCGCCGTTGGGAGGTCAAAATTGGCCAAGGCCACTCGCCAGAGCATGCCTGCCTTTACAGTGCTGCCGACCAAATTCTCATTGCAGGCGACCAACTTCTACCCCGCATCAGCTCCAATGTGTTAGTCACCGCCATCGAGCCCGAGGCCAACCCTCTTGAACTTTGGCTGTCTTCTTTGGTGGCTTTGGATACATTGGCACCCAACACCCTCATCTTGCCTTCACACCAACAAGTGTTCAGAGGCTTGCACGCTCGCACCCAAGAACTGCAAGCGCACCATGCCCTCCAGTTTGAGTTGATCGGTCAATTGTTGGCGGAAGTACCTGGCAGTACTGCGTTTGAAACCATGCGCCATTTATTTCCCAGATTGCTCAATGCAGTCGATGACATGCTGGCCTTGGGTGAAACCATCGCCCACCTGTCTTGGATGCGTTACGAAGGCTTGGTCCACCGCAATTTAGACGCTGAGGGCGTCTACCGTTTTGAACTCTCTACACAACCCCCCGCTCAAGCCATTGAGCGTTTGAATATCAGTCAATCTCTGAATCACTATGCATGACATTGAAGAATTTCGCCTTGAGACGCGCAATTGGTTAGAAGCCAATTGCCCGCCGGCCATGCGCTTGCCCATTACCCAAGAAGAAATTGTGTGGGGTGGCTCGCAAGTTCAATTTAAGAACGAAGACCAGCGCATTTGGTTTGAAAAAATGCGGGACAAAGGTTGGTTTGCACCCGATTGGCCCAAAGAATATAGCGGTGGCGGCTTGTCACCCAAACACGCACGCATTGTTGAAAGTGAAATGCTCAAACTAGGTTGCCGCCAACCTCAGTTCAATTTGGGCGTTTGGATGTTGGGCCCCGTCTTGCTCGAGATTGGTACAGACGCGCAAAAGCAAGAACATTTGCCGCCCATGATGCAAGGAAAAATACGTTGGTGCCAGGGCTTCAGTGAGCCCAATGCTGGCTCCGACTTGGCCAGCCTCAAAACCAACGCACGCATTGAAGACAACGGCGACTTTGTGGTCAACGGTTCTAAGATTTGGACCTCGTATGGCGATGCTGCCGATTGGATGTATGCCTTGGTTCGCACCGATAACACCGTTCGCAAACAAGAAGGTATCAGCTTCTTGTTGATCAACATGAAGAGCCCAGGCGTTACGGTCAAACCCATTGAATTGATCAGCGGCAAATCAAGTTTCTGCGAAGTCTTCTTTGACGAAGTTCGCGTATCTGCCCATCAGTTGGTCGGTCCCTTGAATGGTGGCTGGACCGTAGCCAAAAAATTATTGCAGCATGAACGCGCCGCCATGTCCAAGTTCAGCGAAGGCGCAGCACCCTCGCACGATGCCTTGCTGGTCGCCAAGCCTTATTTGTACGACGAAGATGGCGCCTTGATCGAGCCCATCTGGCGCGACAAGTTGGCCTCTTTGCTGATGGACTCACACGCATTCTCCTTGACCCATCAACGTGTCAAGGAAGAGGGCTTGGCCCGCATGGATGTAAGCGGCCCTGCCGCCATCATGAAGCTGGTTCAAACCGAACAAGAAGTGGCCAAGTACGAACTCTTGATGCAACTCATGGGCCAGCGCGGTATGAGTTGGGAAGGCGACGAATTTACCAAAGATGAGCATGACATCTGCAGACTTTGGCTGCTCTCAAAAACCTATGTGATTTCAGGCGGTAGCAGCGAAATCCAGCTCAACATCATTGCCAAGCGTGTGCTTGGTTTACCGGGATAAACAATGAACAGTTCCAATGCATCGGAGAGACTGGCATGAGTTTCTTACTGAACGAAGAGCAACGTCAATTCAGTGACAGTGCGCAAGAATTTTTAAGCGCCAAGTCGCCCTTGTCTTTGCAGCGCCAATTGCGCGATACCTCGTCTGCCCTTGGCTTTGAACCTAGCCTGTGGGAAGAGGTCATTGAGTTGGGCTGGACTGCAGCGGTATTTCCAGAAGAAGAAGGCGGCTTGGCGGTGGGTTACAAAGGGATGGGCGCCGTGTTTGAGGCCATCGGTCGCCATGTGGCCGCCCTGCCCTTGTTGTCTTCCATCGTCATGGGCGGTGAAATCATTTTGCAAGCTGGCACTGCAAGCCAAAAACAAACTTGGCTGCCCAGCCTCATGACGGGCCAACAGCGCTTGGCACTGGCCATTGACGAACAAGGTCGTCACGACCCCCGCAAAATTAAAACCCTGGCCACCAAAACGGCAGATGGTTGGCTTTTGAATGGCGACAAATGGTTTGTGGTCGATGGCTTGGGTGCCACCTGCTTTGTGGTGGTGGCCAAGGTTGAAACTGCTGGTGGCGCCTCTGAGTTGGGTTTGTTTTTGGTCGACAACGCATGGACCGGCGTTAAAACACAGGCCACAAAACTGGCAGACAGCCGCAACTATGCCCAGTTGAATTTGGTCAATGTACGCGTCACAGAAGAGATGTGTTTGGGTGTGGGAACCGCCGCTGAAAAGGCACTCCATATTGCGCTAGACAAAGCTCGCATCTGCTTGGCAGCTGAGGGCTTGGGATTGCTCAAAGAAGCTTTTGACCGAACCAATGCCTACCTGAAAGAGCGCATTCAATTTGATGTACCCATTGGTTCCTTCCAGGCTTTGCAACACAGAATGGCGCGCTTGTACACAGAACTGCAAATGTTGGAGAGCTGCGTGCGTGCCGCATTAAGCGCCATCGATTCAACACAAGATGACTTTCCATTGCTGGCCAGCTTGGCCAAGGCACGCACATCTGACCTGTGTGAAAAACTGATGAACGAAGCCATCCAACTGCACGGTGGCATTGGCGTCACCGATGAGTTTGACCTTGGACTCATCGTTAAGCGCGCAAGGGTATTGCAACAAACTTTGGGCGATGGCGTTTTCCATCGCAACCGGTATGCCGTCCTTAAGGGGTTTTAAACACCATGACCACTTCGCAAGCCTCATCGCCCAGCAATTTACTTTCGCAAGTTGATCAAATCCGAATGCAGCTAACAGGCGCTGGTGCGCCTTTTGAGCGCATCACGGTCGAGGTTCATGGCCACAACTACTTGGCTTACCGAAATGCATTTCCCAATCTGCCTGCGTTGATCAACGCAGGCCGTGCGCACGGGCCTCGCGAATTCATGGTCTATGAAAACGAGCGATGGACTTTCGATCGGTTCTTTCAACAAGTCGATGCATTGGCAGCTAATTTACAGCATCAGTTGGGTGTGAAGGCAGGCGACCGCGTGGCCATCGCCATGCGCAATCGGCCTGAGTGGGCGGTGTCCTTTGCCGCCATCTCTTTGGTGGGCGCTGTACCAGCCCCTTTAAACAGTTATGGCTTGCATGATGAACTGATGGCCAATTTGGTCGACCTGCAACCCAAACTTCTCATCTGCGACCCAGAACGATTTGCCCGTGTGCAAAATGACCTGGCTGCACTGTCTTGCAAAGCCATGGTGGTGGATGGCAATGCGCAACAAGGCGACGCTTCATGGCAAGCCATGACATCGGTAAGCACAACAGCGCACCAAACACCAGAACTTCTAAGCGCCGACCCAGCCTTGGTCTTGTTCACTTCGGGCGCCAGCAGCCAAGCCAAAGCGGTTTTGTCCAGCCACATGGCCGTCTGCCAAGCTTTGTTCAATATCGACTTCATTGGCGCTATCTCTGCCATGACCTCGCCCAAGGCCATAGAGTTGATGATGGCCAAAGCATTGCAACCCACCACGCTGACTGCCGTGCCCTTGTTTCATGTGAGCGGTTTGCATGCCCAGTTGTTAACAGCACTCAGGCATGGCAGGCGACTGGTCTTCATTCACCGCTGGGACCCACAGCAAGCCATTCGTTTGATTCAAAAAGAAAAAATCACCCAGTTCAATGGTGCGCCTTCCATGGTCATGCAGTTGCTGGCCGAGCCCAACTTCAATGACCCCGAATTTACAGGCAGCTTGGGCGGTGTGGGATTTGGCGGCGCAGGACTTCCGCAGCGCATCATCGATGAAATATTAGAAAAACGCGCCAACTCCATGTCGGGCATCGGCTACGGCTTGACCGAAACCAACGGCGTTTGTGCGGCAGCCTCAGGACAACTGTTTCAACATGCGCCGCAATCGGCAGGTATGACGTCTCCCATCATTGAAGTCAGAGTGGTTGACCTAGATGGCACCGACATGCCGCTTGGTACCGAAGGCGAAATTTGGCTGCGAGGCGTGAGCTTGATGGAAGGCTATTTGAACCAGCAAGGCGAAAAAGGTTTGGGACTGACCGATGGTTGGCTTAAAACGGGTGACATCGGTCGCCTTGAAGAAGGCGGTCTGTTGCGCATTGTCGATCGCATCAAAGATGTGATTAACCGCGCTGGCGAAAAAATAGCTGCGGCTGAAATTGAATCGTGCTTGCTGCAACACCCCGATCTGTTGGAAGCTGCCGTGTTCAGCCAACCCGATGCAACAACGGGTGAGGCGGTGGTGGCTGTGGTGGTGCTGGCACCCCACGCCAAGCTAGGCCCCGACGAAGTAAAGCAGCATGTTGCAGGTCGACTGGCCGCTTACAAAGTACCGCAGCAGGTCCATATTCGCACCGAAGTCTTGCCCAAAAATCCTGCGGGAAAAATGCTCAAGAACGCGCTCAAGCGCGAGTATGTACAAGCTTGATGTTTGCGAAAAGGCAACACCCTAGTCTGATTTGACGATGGTTCAAGCGATCAAATTGAAGATAAAGAAACCTGAAAACTTCAATGATGCAGTTTTCGAGACAAGCGTTCATCTGAAAGTGACTGTTCGACCAATCAAAAACGAGTGTTGCCAATTCCTAACAGCTAGGGGAAAACGCTAGGTGTCGTTTTGATCAACATAACCTCTTTGGACGATGTCTCAGATTTTCGAAAATTTAGACTTGTCATTGTTTTAGACACACAACCATTCAACAACCAGGAGACATCCATGAAGTCCAAGCATCTCGGGAAATTTGCAGTACGCACACTCCCACTTTTAATTTCTGCCGTCTGCGCCACCAACGCATTTGCGCAATCTACTGGCGTAGAAGAAGTTCTGGTGTCTGCACAGAAGCGCACTGAGCGAATTCAAGACGTTCCAATGGCCATCTCTGCCATTTCTGGTCAAGCCCTTGAAAATCGCAAGATTGAAGGCGCTGCCGACTTGCAAGGCGCCATCCCCAACTTGAACGTGGTTGCTGCACCTGTTTCTGGTTTGATTTCTGCCACCTCTATTCGTGGTCTTGGCACCGGCCAGCCTTCCATCTGGATGGACCCAGCCATTGGCATGTACGTTGACGGCGTGTTTGTGGGTAAAAACCAAGGCGCATTGTTTGACTTGGTCGACTTGCAGCGTGTTGAAGTATTGCGCGGCCCCCAAGGTACCCTGTTTGGTCGCAACACACTGGGCGGCGCAGTTAACTTTGTCACACGTCAACCCTCAGGTCAGTTCTCTGGCCAAATTGGCATTGAAGGCGGCAACTACGGTCGCTTGGTTAACAAAATTTCTATCGACACACCCAAGATCAACGACATGTTGAGCTTGACAGTTGCTGGCCGCAAAGAGAAGCAAGACGGTTGGTTGCCCAATCCAAACTCTGCAGACAACTGGGGCAATCGCAATCGCGAAGGCTTCAAGTTGAATGCCAAATTGGATGTGACTAAAGACACCAAGTTTTATTACTCACTCGATAAAAGTGACATCACAGAGACCACAACCCCCATGTCTCTGATCAAGAAAACAGGCTATTGCACAGATTTTGGTGCTGCTATTTCTGCTGCATTAGGATGCTACCCCTCGTATTTCAACCCTGGCTTGGGTGCCGCTATGACGCCCTTTGTTCAAACTGGCGTACCTAAGTCAACAGGCTCAACATTTGCCCCCATTCAAGGGATGAAAGTCACTGGCCACAACTGGATTGCTGAAACTGCCATTGATAAGAACACCCAATTGAAATACATCGGCAGCCACCGCAAGATGCAGTACAACGATCAGGGTGATTACGATGGCACACCTGTGAATGTATTCTCAGGCAAACGTCTGACCGACTACTCAACTCATTCACACGAATTACAGTTGGTTGGATCTGTCGACAAAGTCAACTACGTGGCCGGTGTTTATTTCTTCAAAGATGAAGGCTCAACCATTCAAGACCAAATTGGTGGTTTCTTCAGCTTCAGCCCATTGGCCATTCGTCACAGACAAACCAACTTTGGACTTGGTACTGACGCAAAAGCCATTTATGGTCAACTCGACTATCCAGTCACAGCGTCTACAACTTTAACTGCCGGTTTGCGCAGCACCAGTGAAGAAAAATCTGGTTCTGTATGGCGTAGCACAACAGTTGCCTACCCCATGGCGACACCCGTATGGATGGCAGGCATGGCACCGGGCGACGTGAATGTGAAAGCAAAGTTTTCCGCTACAACACCGACCATTGCTTTGAATCAAAAGTTGGACAGCAACACCATGGTTTTCGGTCGTATTGCCAAAGGCTTTAAGAGCGGTGGATTTCCTTTAGAAGCACCAACGCTCGCACAAGCAACCACATCCTTCAAGCCTGAAGAATCAACCAGCTATGAATTGGGCGTCAAAGGCTCAAGTGGTAACAGCACATATGCAGCGACCTTGTTTACAACTAAGCTAAAAGATCAACAAATTTCATACCTGCCTGTTGGAAGCACCTCGCCTACAACGACAAACGCAGGCGCCTCTTCATACAAAGGTCTTGAAATTGAAGGTACGACCAAGTTGGGCAAAGACACAAGAATCCAATATGGTTACGGTTATTTGGATGCCAAGTTTGATGAGTACATGAGTACTTCTGTCACTGGCGCAATTGTCAACGCCGCAAGCAATTTGGTTGTTGGTTACGCACCCAAGCACACGTTCAATTTGAACCTGGAAAGCCAATTGGCCAACACTGATATGGGCAAATTGAAAGGCTTGATCGAGTACCGATATACCGCTGCTTATTACAACTACCCTGCCAATATCTCCATGACAGCGCCCAACGCCATTGCTGGCAACAACGCAGCTGACTCCAAGATGGCAGCACTGGGTATTGTCAATGCACGTTTGATCTTAGACCGTATTCCTTTGGGTGGCCCAGGCCAAGCCGACGCTTCTTTGTGGGTGAAGAACTTGGGTAACAAACAAGTCATGCAGAACATGATGGACATCTCTGGTTACTACCAAGTGGGTTACTGGTCAGCACCACGCACCGTGGGCCTGACACTCAACTACAAGTGGTAATTCACTGAAAGGCAAGCTTGGCTTGCCACAACAAAAAACGCCACGGAAGTGGCGTTTTTTTTGGTCTCTAAAAAAGCAGGCTTTATTTCAACAACAACTTAAAGTCATGCGCCAAGGCTTCTGGCCCCATGCCATAACGATTGAACAGCCTGACCTTGCCCTGGGTGTCAAAGGTATAGCTGCCGGCTGAATGGTCCATGGTGTAGCTGGTGGGTGTTTTGCCCTCAACCCGCTTGAAGTAAATCTTAAACTCTTTGGCAATCAAAGGCAGTTGCTCTGGTGTAGGACGCAACGCCACAAAGCTGGCGTCAAAATTTTCAACATAGGCCTTCAACAACTCGGTGGTGTCACGCTCGGGATCGACCGTGACAAATACTGCCTGTAGTTTGTCACCGTTTGCACCCAACAAACGCTTAACTTCAGCCAACTCTTGCATGGTGGTTGGGCACACATCGGGGCATTGGGTGTAGCCAAAGAACACCACCACCAACTTGCCAGAAAAGTCTTTGATCTTTCGGACCTGAGCATTTTGATCTGGCAGGTTCAGCTCTTTGGCGTAATCGGCACCAGTAATGTCAACACCTTTAAAGGCAGCTTTGGGTTCGAAGCAACCCGCTAGGCCCAACACCGATGCCGCCACAGCGCTCAATGTCAGCGACAGTGTTAAACGCCTTGAAGCATTCACAACTTTAGACATGTTTCTTCAAGCCTTAAAACAAATAATGGTCGACCAACAATGCTGCGAATAAAACACTCAAGTGAATAAGCGAAAACTTGAACGTCTTACGGGCGAGTTCATCCGAGTAATTGCGCCACAAGGCCCATGCGTAGGCAATAAACATGACGCTCAAAATAACAGCTGCTATGAGGTACAACCAAGAACTCATGCCATAGGCAAAGGGCATCAAGCAAGAAGCCATGAGCACAAAGGTGTAGAGCAAGATTTGCAAACGGGTAAATTCATTGCCATGCGTAACAGGCAGCATGGGCAGACCTGACTTGCGATAGTCTTCAACGCGGTACAAGGCCAAGGCCCAAAAGTGCGGCGGCGTCCACAAGAAAATAATCAAGAAAAGAATGAGCGCTTCAGGGCCCACATCGTTTGTCATAGCGGCCCAACCCAACACGGGAGGCATGGCGCCTGATGCACCGCCAATCACAATGTTTTGCGGCGTGAGTGGCTTCAAGATCACGGTGTAAATGATGGCGTAACCCACAAAGGTGGCAAACGTCAGCCACATGGTGAGCGGGTTGACTGCAAAGTACAAAATGACCGAGCCAATGCTGCACAGCACGGCAGAAAACAACAAAGCTTGCATGTCGCTCAGTTGGCCCTTGGCAGTGGGGCGCCAAGCCGTGCGCTTCATTTGCGCATCAATGCTTTTCTCAATCAAGCAATTGAAGGCGGCGGCAGCGCCCGCTACCAACCAAATGCCAACGCATGCAATGAAACCCAGTTGAACTTCTTTCCAAGTAGGTACACCAGGAACGGCCAAGACCATGCCAATGAGGGCACAAAACACAATCAGTTGTACTACACGGGGCTTCATCAGCGCGTAGTACTGGCGCCAAGGTGAGCTTGCTTGTAATTCTGCTGCGGTGCTCATGCGGCAAGCCTTCGTGAAAAAATCAAGGGAGTCATTGTGTACTCGTTTTACTGCGGCTCAACATGTAGGTGAGCGTCATCATAATGGCACCCGCACCGCCGGTATGAGCCACTGCGGCCACCAGGGGCCAATCTAACACCACATTGGACAAGCCTGTGATGAACTGAAGGGTTAACAAAGCCAATAGAAAGTTCGTTAGCCCTGGCAAGACTTTGTATTTTCTAAATTGCCAAATCATGAAGGCGGCAAATGAAAACACCAGCAAAGCCATCAGCCTGTGAACAAAGTGAATGGACACCAAAGCTTCCATGGGCAAATATTGCCCCATCGAATCCATGCCCAAGTGTCGCCAAATTTCAAAGCCTTGTGCGTTCCATGCGGGCCACCATTGGCCATTGCAATCTGGGAATCCATCGCATGCCAAAACAGCATAGTTGGTACTGACCCATGCGCCCAACGCAATTTGAGCAGTCAGCAAGGCGGCGGCCACCCAAATCAATCGGCGCTGGTGGGTTTGAATTTCTTGACGCTGAGATTTAGGTTTCCAAGCCACTTGCGCAGACAACAACACCAACAAACCAATGCCACCCAACAAATGCAAGGTGACGATGGCCGGGAACAATTTCATGGTGACAGTCAGCGCGCCAAATGCCCCCTGCATACAAACCCAAAACAAAGTGAGCCATGCCCAAAAGGGCTTGACTTGCCAAGCGCCTTGAAACGAATGCTGGCCTTTCCAACGCTGCCACGTGCTGCTGACAGCCAAGACCAGAATTAAGAAGCCTACGGCGGTGGCCAAATACCGGTGGATCATTTCGATCCATGCTTTGCTGTGCGTCACGGGGCCAGTGGGCATGGCAGCTTGTGCGGCATCGATGTGCACAACCGCTCCAAGAGGGCTGGCACTGCCATAACAACCGGGCCAATCGGGGCAACCCAAACCAGAATCGGTGAGCCGTGTGAAGGACCCAAACAAAACCAAATCAAACGTGAGAAACAAAGTGAGCACCGTCATGGCACGCAGTTTAGCGTTGGCCGGATTGCGCCTGTTTTGATACAAGGTCAGCGCCAAAGGCAACACCGCAATGAGCACGCCCATGCCCATCAAACGCAGGGTGGGTGACAGGTTGTAGAGGTCTACTTCGGTCATTGTTTAACGGCCAGCCGTGTCCCAGAAGGAAGAGGCACGCAACAGTCGGTCAAGGTCTTTTTTGGCTTGCGCTGCAGAGGCGAGTTCAATGCCGGGCGGAAAACGCATCATCCAATTGCCCATGGGGTCTACGACATACAAATGGTCTTGCAGTTGACGGCCAGCTGCAGGCTGCAGCCATTGAGCAATCGTTTCAGCATTCATTCGCAAAACTGTGGCTTCTGAAAGACCCGGCATCAGCTTGTCATCAACAGGTGCATCGCCAGTTGCCAACCAAACCCAATCGATGCGGTCTTTTTCTTTGCCCAAAGACTCACGCAACTGACGCTGGAAATACAAATGCTTTTGGCAAGTTTCGTTGCAAGACGCGTCGGCCACACTGACCAACAACCATTGGCCCTTCAGCGAACTCAAAGTTACTTGATCGCCATTTAATTTGACCGCTGTCATGGCTGGCACAGGCCGTTGTGGATCTATCAGCTCGCCATGATTGCGCCGTCCCTCTGGACGTATGACGTAGTAGGTTAAATACGAGGCAATGACGGGTGAAGCGCAGACCAACAAAACGGCCAACATCTTCCAGCGACCTGCACGTGTTTGTTTTTCATCAGCTTGCACCACTTCTGTGGGGCTGGGCATGGTGTGAACCGTCATGCCCAAGGGGGCATCTGTCCATTGAGC
>CANKXC010000025.1 GCA_947487355.1 Comamonadaceae bacterium
AACATAGCCAGACGTGAAAGACAAATAATCTTGCTCTTGCATGTTTGGATCTTTCAGAGGTACCGCCTTTTGATAACCACGCTTTCTCATGTAGTTCAGCAGACGGCAGGTGTAGGTGGCTGTCAAATCTGCTTTTAAGGTCCAAGAAGCATTGGTGTAGCCAAATGTCATGATGGCATTGGGCAAGTCCGAAAGCCACATACCGCGGTATGCCATGGCTTGTGATGCCTTGAAAACCTTGCCATCTACTTCAATGTGAATGTCGCCTAAGATATTTAAGGACAGGCCCGTGGCTGAAACAATGATGTCTGCTTCCAACTGCTGGCCACTGCTTAATCGAATACCATTTTCAGTGAAGCTTTGAATGGTGTCGGTTACTACACTGGCATTTCCTTTTCGAATTTGCTTGAACAAATCGCCATCAGGTACCAAACAAAGTCTCTGATCCCAAGGCTTGTAACTGGGCGAAAAATGTTGTGCTTTTTCGTTAGAACGAAGTTGCTTAGCAGCCAACTTGACCAAATAGTTTTTCACAAATTGAGGTTGTTTCCTGGCCAGTTGATATGACAACATTCCAAGGGAGACATTCTTAAAACGGGTCACTTGATAAGCCAAGTTCTCCGGTAAAAATTTTTGTAACCACAAGGAAACGCCGTCAGAACCAGGTCGTGAAACGACATAGGTCGGCGTACGTTGCAGCATGGTGACGTGTGCTGCTGTTTTGGCCATTTCGGGCACCAGTGTGACGGCTGTTGCGCCACTGCCAATCACAACGACCTTTTTTTGCGCGTAATTTAGTTTTTCTGGCCAGAATTGGGGGTGTACCCATTGCCCCTTGAAATTGGCTTGCCCGGGAAAATCTGGCTGATAAGCTTTTTGATAACTGTAATAGCCGCAACACAAATACAAAAACTTGGCTTTCACCACAATGGGTTCGCTACTGCCTTTTACAGTCGCTGTAATTGTCCAATGTGCATGCTCGCTTGACCATGAAGCTTCAGTGACTTGGTGGCCATGGTGAATGTGCTGTGTGATGCCATTTTCATCCGCAGTTTCTTGGATGTATTTTCGGATGGTACCGCCATCTGCAATGGCTTTGTGATCGAGCCATGGTTTAAATGCATAACCCAAGGTGTACATGTCAGAGTCGGACCGAATGCCTGGATAACGGAATAAATCCCAGGTGCCTCCAATGGCATCTCTTGATTCGAAAATGCGCCAACGCGCAAAGGGACAACGCATTTGTAAATGCCGCGCTGCGCCAATGCCGGACAGCCCTGCGCCAACAATGAGAACATCCAAAATTTCAGATGCTGCTTCATTTACATGAGACTGGTTTGCTTGTGACATTCTCAGACGCCCAAACTTTCCAAAGTGACTAAGCCCTTGGGTGTTTGAAGTGTGGCTATCAAGTTGGCCGGACCGTCTGTCACTTGAATCGTCTCAAGCTGAATTGCCTCGTAGGCCGCCTTTATTTTTTGAGCACTCGGATGAGAGACTGTCAAGCTTTTGAGAGAAACCTTAGACCGAGGTAAATGGTTTCGAGGATGTAATTGCATGGGGTCTGCCGCTTCTGGTTTGCCCCATTGAATTAGGGTTGGCAACGTACCGTTGAACAACCTATCGCCATCGGGTCTGACTGTAATCTGCCACTGCAACAAACCTTTAGGTGTTTTACGGCTGGCATGGATTATGGGGCCACGATCGATGTTTTGTGCTTTCCAAGCATGCCGAGCATCTTGAACACTGATCGTGTTGGCTACAAAGTGAATCAGTCTGGGTGATTTTGCTAACTCAGCCTGTAGTGCCTTGCTGTCTAAATCGAACCACCGAGTTGGCGGAGGCTTTTTTTCTATGACTGCATCAGGGTTGATGGCGATAATTTCCAAATAAGCCATTGGAAAGCTGGGAGTGGCAATTTTCAAAAGACGGTTGTGTGTGCCGTATTTTTCGTGTTCTCCGCCTGCAGCAGGTGTCACGCCTAAAACAGACTCACACCATTCGATACCTTGTTGCAAGCTTTGGGCCGCTACAACCAAATGGTCAATTTGGCTTTTCATCAAGCGGCTTCAAAGTCGATTTGAACCTTCAAGGATTGTGTTTTGTCACAAGCCAATTCAAACGCATCAACCGCTCTGTCCATGGGCAAAATGCCAGTGATAACGGGCTTGCCATTGATCAAGCCTGAATTAAGAAACTGAACGGCATTTGCAAACTCTGAATGGAATCGGAAAGTGCCTCGCATGTCAACTTCTTTGGCAACCAGTTGTGTCATGGGGATGTTCATGTCGCCGCCCATACCGACAGTGACAAGGATACCCCGCGGCATGATGACGTCCAACCCTGCGCGCAAGGCCGGTTCGCTGCCTGAGGCTTCAAAGACGGCTTCAAATTGGCCTTTGTCGACTTTGTACTTGTCCAGCAACTCCGGCTGAGTTTTGAGATTGATGGTTTCGTCTGCGCCCATGTCTTTGGCGCATTTGAGGGGAAGGTCGGCAATGTCAGCAGCCACAATACGGGCTGCACCTGCGCGGCGCAGGGCGCCAATTAGCAAGGAGCCAATGGGACCACAACCTGTCACAAATACTTGTTTGCCCAACACCCCACCTGCGCGTTGAATGGCATGCAGTCCAACAGACAAAGGCTCTGCCAAGGCTGCTTCTGAAAGGCTAAGGTGTTGGCCAATAGGATGAGCTTGGTAGCCTTCAATGATGAGTTGTTCTGCAAATGCCCCTTGAATATGAGGGAAGGGCATGGCACTGCCAAAGAAGCGCATGTTCAGGCAATGGTTTTGCTGACCCAATTGGCAGAAGCGACAATTGCCACAGGGGCGTGAAGGGGAGATGGCAATCCGCTGTCCTACGGCAAGATGCTTGACGTTGGAACCTAATGCATCAACAAGGCCTGAAATTTCATGACCCAAAGCCATGGGCTGCTTGATACGCACCGTACCAAAGCCGCCATGCTGGTAGTAATGCAAATCAGAACCGCATATGCCGCCAAACGCAACTTTGACGCGTACTTGATCATTGCCTAAGGCAGGCAGTTCTGAGGTTTCGATTCTTAAATCTTTGGCAGAGTGGCAAATGATGGCGCGCATGAGTAGCCCTTGTACGTAAATGCTTAGAGTGTAGCGGTGACGCCGCCATCCACATAGAGGATGTGGCCATTGACGAAGCGGGCTGCGTCGCTGGCCAAAAAGACTGCCGCGCCACCCAAATCTTCCATATCGCCCCAACGCCGGCTTGGGGTGCGACCGATCAACCAGGACGAAAACTGAGCGTCTTCCACCAGTTTTTGATTCAATTCGGTTTTGAAATAGCCTGGCCCCAATCCATTCACATTGATGCCAAACTGACCCCAATCGATGGCCATGCCTTTGGTCAGCATTTTGACGGCACCCTTACTGGCCGTGTAGGGCGCAATACCTGAACGTCCCAATTCGCTTTGAACTGAGCAAATGTTGATGATATTGCCATGACCGCGAGGGATCATTTTTTGGGCCACAGTTTTGCCAACATAGTAAACACTGTCAAGGTTGGTTCGCATGAGAGTGTGCCAATCTTGGTCATCAAACTGGTGCAAAGGATTGCGAATTTGCATACCTGCGTTGTTAACCAAAATGTCAATGGCACCCAGTTGATCTTCAATGTCGTTGACGGCCTTGATGACGGAATTGGCATCGGTCACATCAAACACCGACTCGCTGACATTCAAGCCTTCGTCTTTCAGTGATTGAGCTGTTGCAGCTAGCTTTTGCGGGCTGCGACCATTGATGACAACGTGCGCCCCTGCCTGACCCAAAGCTCGTGCTAAGGCTAAGCCAATACCCGCAGAAGAGCCTGTGATGAGGGCCAGTTTTCCGTTTAATTGAAACGATTTGAGAACTGTCATTTCTAACTTGTTAACCACTTAAGCGGACCCAGAACCAAGATGGGGAAGGCAATTAAAAGCCCCATGACGATCACCTGAGAGAATAAAAATGGCATCACGCCACGAATGACCTCGTGCATGGGAATGCGGCCAACGCCGCAGACCACATTGAGTACGGTTCCGACAGGTGGTGTGAGTAAGCCGATGGCATTGTTGATGATAAAGAGCACACCAAAATAAACTGGGTTGATACCTGCCTCGCGTACCAAGGGCATGAGCACGGGCGTCAAAATAAGCACTGTGGGCGCAAAATCAAGTGCTGTACCCACCACCAGTACCAAAAGCATCAACATGACCATTAAAAGCATAGGGTTGTCGATGAAGGGGCGCATCATTTCAACCACTTGGGCTGGAATGTTGGCGATGGTAATAAGCCAAGCAGATACCAAAGCTGCAGCCACCAAGAACATCACGACAGAAGATATTTTGGCTGCTGCCAAAATGATTCTGTACAAGTCTTTGAACTTGATTTCTCGGTACACAAATAAACCGATGACCAAAGAATAGACCACCGCAACCACCGCTGCTTCTGTGGGCGTGAAGACACCCATTTTCATACCACCAATGATGGTGACGGCCAAAAGGTAGCACCAAAACGCATCCATGGTGACGCGTATTTTTTCTTTCATGGGGACCGGCGGTGAAACTTTGACATTGTCTTTTCTGGCAACAATCCACCAAGTGATGATCAAAGCAACACCCATCAAAATACCCGGAAAGATACCCGCCAAAAACAGTTTAGAGATGGACACGCCGCCAATTACTCCAAACAAGATGAAACCGATGGAGGGGGGGATGACTGGCGCGATAATGCCACCCGCTGCAATGAGACCAGCCGATCTGTCCATGCGGTATCCAGCGTCGCGCATCATCGGCATAAGCACGGCTGCCAAGGCTGCGGTATCGGCCACAGCTGAGCCAGACAAGCTGGCCATGATGAGCGCAGCAAATACGGCAACGTAACCCAAGCCACCCCTGAAGTGACCCACCCAAACCAATGCGGAGTTGACAATTCGTCTGCTCATACCGCCTGCATTCATCAATTCGCCGGCCAACATGAAGAAAGGCACTGCCATCAAGGGGAAGTTGTCAGCACCATTGATTAAGTTTTGTGACACGATTTGCGTGTCGAAATTGTCGAGGTGCAACATGAGGGCTACACCAGAAACAATGAGAGAGAACGCCAGTGGCATCCCAAGAGCCATGGCCGCCAATAAGGAGCCAATGAAAACGAGAACGGTCATTTGGCAGCCTCTTGCATGTGCGGTTTGGCATCTTCTTCAGAGTCTGTTACCTGAATGAGATCGGATTCTTTGAACTCACCTTTTGCCAGTCGAACTAACTTGCCAATGATCATGAGCCCCATGGCAATGCTGGTCACATAACCGACGCCATAAACCCAGCTCATGGGTAGCTCAGTGACACCAGATCGAGTGGTGGCGTTGATACCATGTTGTTTGAAGGTGCCATAAAACATGAGGACGCAGCAACCAAGCATCAGTAGATTAGAAATACCAAATGCTATTTTTTTCCCAGTCAAGTTGAGTTTGCGAACCACCGAGTCGAGTCCCAAGTGTGCGTTGTCTCGCATGGTGACAATGGCACCCAGGAATGTGATCCAAATGAACAAAAACCGGGACAGTTCCTCCGAGCTGATAATGCCATCGTTGAAGCCGTAGCGCAAAACCACATTGCCGAACACCATGATGACCATGGCCGACAACATGATGACCAAGGTTAACTCGGCTAGACGAAAGAAAAGATCATTGATTTTTTTCATATGAAGCACACATAAAAAAAGCCCTCCTCCAGGGAAGAGGGCTTTCTAAGCACAAATTACTTGGTATTTTCGATGGCTTGCAACAAAGCTGGGCCGTTCTTTTCACCAAATGTTTTGGCAATTTCTGCAGAAACAATTTTCTGGAAGGGTGCCATGTCCACATTCTCAATGACTTGCATGCCTGATTTTTTCAAGTCTGCAACCACTTTGCCTGCATTAGATGCATTCAAGTTTCGCTGAAACTTGGCGGCCTCACGTGCTGCTTCTACCACGATGGTTTGGTAGTTGGCTGGCAGTGAATCGAACTTACCTTTGTTCATGGCCACAATCAGAGGAGAGTAAACGTGGTTACTGACTGTGAGGTGCTTCTGAACTTCGTAAAACTTAGAAGACCAAGTGACATTGATCGGATGTTCTTGCGCATCGAATGTGCCTGTTTCTAAAGCCGTGTACAACTCAGCAATAGGCATTGGTGAGGGGTTCATTCCCAACAATCTGAAGGCTTGAATGTGATAAGGATTGGGCGTTGAACGAATCTTCAGACCCTTCAAGTCTTCTGGCTTATTGACCGGACGCTTGTTATTGGTGAATGCACGCCATCCGTTTTCCCAATATGCCAAGCCCTTCATGCCATGTGGTGCAAGTTCATTTAGCACGCCCGTGCCCACGGCGCCATCAAGTACGTTGTAGGCGTGTTGAGCGCTGCGGAAGACAAATGGAAGTTCCATGGCCGCAGTGTTGGGCACAATGCCGTTGTAGTTGGATGCACCGCTTGAAACAATGTCAATGGTACCGCCTCGCACACCATTGATCATGGCTGCGTCGTTGCCCAATTGGTTGGCGGGGAAAACGGTAATTTCAACGTCACCGTTGGTGCGTTGTTTGACTAACTCAGCCAATTTCATGGAGGCGGCGTGTTGACCGTCTGTGGCGTTCACAGCGTGGCCCATTTTGAGGTTGAACTTGGCGGCATATGCAGCCGAGCCCATGCTGGCAATTAAGCAAGCAACAAGAATGCGAGAAATTTTCATAGTGGAGTCTCCTGTGGTTTTACGTGGGTGAAAAAATCAATCGGTGGGCAGTGCATATTCATCGGCACTAAATACAGTATGGAATACGGTGCCATCAAACATGGCAATCAAGTCTTTGGAAACTTCGCGGCTTTTTAGGCGAACTTCGGACGCCAAAGCAATTTCAATCGATTCGCGCGTAGGGTATCGCACTGACAAAACCATGCCGAAATGGGGATCTGCCACATCACTTTCGACTTGGCGCAGAACGCGAACTTCTTGAGCGCCAGGAAAACGGGTCCAAAGCGGCACGAGCTCTTTGCGAATGTAGTCATTGAAGGCTTGTTCTTTGCCAGCTTTGACAGTACCTTGAAAAAATGCACATCTTATAAACATGAATATCCTAGTGTTGAATCAATCAGGAGAGAGCGTTAATTGACGTTGTCTTTAAGGACTTGAGGGCCTGTCGGACAATCTGATCGATGGGTTGATCGATTGACAATGTGATGACATCGGATTCTTCGGCTGTGGGTTTTTCGAGCGTTTGCAATTGACTGTCTAGCAAACCAGGCTGCATGTAATGACCGACTCGTTGTTGCATCCTTTGACGAATGAGGTCGGGCGCACCTTCTAAAAATAGGAAGACAACTGGCCCAGCTTGTTGCCGAATTCGATCGCGATATATTCTTTTAAGTGCAGAGCAAGCAACGATGCCTCCTGGACCATTTTCTGTATCAGCGTCAATGAGGTATTGAGCGATGCGGTCTAACCAAGGCCAACGGTCTTCATCATCGAGGGCGATGCCAGCGCTCATTTTTGTAACACTCTCTGGCAGGTGCAATTCATCACCGTCTTTCATGCGCAATTGAAGGATTTGGCTGAGATTTTGAGCAAGTGTTGACTTTCCAGAGCCAGACACACCCATGACAATGATTCTCAGTGACGATTCTTCAAGCAGCATGTTTCAAAAAGATCGAGATTGGTTTGTTTTGGACAGCGCTGTCCAATTTTTTAAAAAAAGAGGAAATGATGTGAAGTCAGATTTTTATTAGGGAAATCGATGCCTAAAGAAACTAAATTTTTCAGGTTAAATTCTTGGGATAGCGCTATCCTAATCAAGTTGCAGTCATTTTTGCTACGGACAAACCCTTGAAAACATCGGCTATTCGCCCTAAAAACCATCGATCTACAGGTCGCATAACCTTGAACGATGTCGCTTTGGCTGCGGGAGTCAGTCCAAGCACTGTGTCGCGTGCTTTGCGAGGCGAGCGGGCTGTCGATCCTGATCTCGTCGCCCAGGTCTTGGCAGTTTCTGACAAGTTGGGTTATGTGCCAGATCCTGCCGCGCGAGCTTTGGCGTCTCAGCGCAGTGACCACGTCACGATCCTAATTCCGTTGTTGTCCAACACTTTGTTTGTCGATCTGCTAGAAGCAGCACAAAGAACTTTGCGCGCTGCAGGTTTTCAGACTCTTATGGGCATCACGCACTACAACAACAGTGAAGAAGAGCAGCTGATGCGTGAGCAGCTTCACCATCGGCCTGCAGGTATGCTGATCACGGGTTTAGATCACAGTGAAGCCACTCAAAAATTGATGGCGCGAAGCAATGTGCCGTGTGTGCACTTGATGGATTTGCCCAACGAAATTGAATTAAATCCAAGCGCCAATCTCGATTCTGAAGAGCGCTTGTCAGGCCCCTATTGCGTCGGATTTAGACAGACTGATGCAGGTGAAGCAATGACACAGCACTTGATTTCAAAAGGGAAGAAACGCATAGTTTTTGCGGCAGCTCAGCTCGATCCTCGCGTGATGCAGCGACTCAATGGATGGCGCAAAGCTTTAAAAGCCAAGCAACTCTACGATCCGACCTTGGAGTGGCTCAACCCAGCACCTTCGTCTTTGGCTTTGGGCGGCTTGATGCTTGAACAAATCATGAAGCAAAGTCCTGGCGTCGATGCCATCTTCTTTTGCAATGATGACCTGGCGCAAGGCGCGTTGTTGGCTGCAATGCGATTAAATATTTCAGTTCCAAGGCAAGTTGCAATTGCAGGGTTCAATGACTTAACGGGAAGTGATCAAATGTGGCCACCCTTGACCACGGTCAGGACGCCTCGCGCTCAAGTAGGGGAGGCTGCAGCGCAGATGTTGTTGCAATTGATGCAGGGCGAATCACCCGCGCAGGCCCAAGTTGATTTGGGCTTTGAAATTATTGAGAGACAAACAACTTAAGCCAAAGTTTTCAATTCAAAACATTCAGCAATGGCCGTCCAGAACTCAAGCGATTGATGTTGTCAGCAATGCTCTGCTTCCGACGTTGAACTGTGCCTTGCGTCCAACCTGACATGTGAGGCGTCATCAGCACATTTTGCAAACTGGCAAAGTCAAATTGTGAAGGCGAACAGGCCGGCTTTTCTGAGTTTGGGTATTGATACCAAGTGTCAATGATGGCGCCGCCAATGCGTTTTTGTTTGAGCGCATCAAATAAAGCGGATTCATCAACCACAGCACCTCGACCTACATTCACGAGCAGAGCTTCGGATCGCATGCAAGACAAGGCGTTTTGATCGACTAAGCTGCGTGTGTTTTCTGTTAATGGCAGCGTGACGACGACGCAATCACATGCCGCCATAAACGCATGCAGGTCTGCCAGTCGGAAGCTCTGGTCGACATCTGCGCTTTGGACGGGGCTTCGGTTGACCACAACGACTTGCATGCCAAATGCCTTGGCACGATGCGCCAAAGTTTTGGCAATGTGGCCAAAACCAAGTAAGCCCAATGTTTGCGAACCTAGTTCAGATCGCAATGCACCAGGCCGACCCGCAAAATAACGCCACTCCCCTTGGCGCAGTGCTTGATCGGCGTCATACAAAGGAACATGTCTGGCCAAGAGTGCGGCCATGACATATTCTGAAATGGCATTTTCGTGACCAAAGCAATTGGCCAATAGAGCCTGTGGTGGCATGCATGTTCGATCAATGCTATCTGTGCCAGCAGCAGGCGCTTGTAACAATCTCATTTTGTGAGGACGAGGCATGCGCTGATTTAAGTCAACACCCACCACCACGTCGGCAGACTCAAAATGTTCCTTTTCTTGGCTGAGATCGAGGCCTTGTGAAACCGAGAAAATCTGATGCGTTTGGTGCAACAGGCTTTCGATCCCTGGCCGAAAGTTGGCAGCATTGTCACCATGAAAAACAATTTTCAAAATGGTTTCCATACTGCCTTAACTTCCAGTCAACATTCAAATCAAATCAGTCAGCCTTGGCGCCAGACGCCCTGACAATGGGTCCCCAGCGTTGTACTTCGGCTTTGTTCATTTCTGCCATGGTTTCTGGACTAGTTCCCATGATGATGTAGCCCAAATCGGTCATGCGTTTGACAAACTCAGGTGACTTAGTGCCTTTGTTTGCCTCGGCATTGAGTTTCATGATGACATCGCGTGGCGTATTGGCAGGCACTGACAAACCAAACCATACACCTGACTCATAACCTGCCACACCTGCTTCTGCCATGGTGGGCAGATCGGGTAGCAAAGGATCGCGCTTCGCACCTGTGGTTGCCAAGGCTTTTAGCTTGCCAGATTTAATGTGAGGAATGGCGGAAGGGATGTTGTCAAACATCATCATCACTTGACCGCCAAGAAGGTCGTTGACTGCTGGTGCACTTCCTTTGTAAGGAATGTGTGTGATGTTGACATTGGTCAGTGACTTGAACATTTCACCCGACATGTGAATGCTGGTGCCGCTGCCACTAGAGGCGTAGTTCATTGCGCCTGGTTGTGCTTTGGCAAGGGCGATGACTTCGGAAACAGAGTTGGCTTTGATCGAAGGATGAAGCACCAACACGTTGTTCAAGGACACCAAAGCTGAGACGGGCACCAAGTCCTTGTTGGGGTCAAAGGGCATCTTGGCATAAAGCGCCGGGTTGATAGCTTGGATGCCGCTGGTGGTCATAAAAATGGTGTAACCATCGGGGTTGGCTCGTGCAACTTCGGCACCGCCAATGTTGCCGCCAGCGCCAGGCTTGTTGTCAACGGTAACGGGTTGGCCTAGATTCTTGGACAATTCTTGTGCAATGGCGCGAGAGGCAATGTCAACGGCCCCACCAGGTGGGAAGGGGCAAACCAATCGGATGGGCTTGTTTGGATAGGATTGGGCTTGGGCATTGACAGCGCTGAAACATGTGGCGCCGACTCCCAAGCTCAAAATGATGGCGGATATGAAAGCGCTAGGCTTTTTGGGGCCGCTTGAATTAAGCAGGTAGTTGAGCTTAAAACGAGTCAAAAATGTCATGATGAACGCCTCAGAGTCTAAAGAGGTAGTCAGAATATTGGATTTTGTGTATTTTCATCACAGGATATTCCCTTGCTACAACGCACTGTGTTGTAGAGCGCGATTTCCAAATTCGAGGTTTAATCCAAACAATATTTCGAGATTCAATCTAAATAAAACATGCCGCTTATCCCTTCACTGCTCTTGAATGTGGGTCATGCCCTAGACCATCTGTTCCTTTTGATTTTTGCAACCGCAGTGAGTGCCATAGCCATCGACTTTGGTATGGGCCGCTGGGAAGACATGATGCCTTACACAGTAGGCGCATTCTTGATGTTTGGCTTGGGTTCAATTCCGGCAGGTCGCTTGGGTGATTTGTGGGGCAGACGACCCATGATGATTGTCTTCTTCTTGGGAATAGGTGCCTCCTCTATTGCCGTTGCATTCACTCAAACGCCCATGCAAATGGCCATTGCGTTGACTGTTTTAGGTGTTTTTTCGGCCATTTACCACCCCGTTGGCATTCCTTTGCTGGTTCAAAAGTCAAGTCGCCCTGGCTTCACCATTGGCGTGAATGGTTTGGCTGGCAATTTAGGGATTGCAATGGCGGCATTGCTAACTGGTTTTTTGGTAGCCTGGCAGGGATGGCGTATGGCATTCATCGTGCCAGGCTTGGTGTCCATCGTTTGTGGCGTTTTATTTGCCTGGTTAGCGCCCCAAGAGCAAATGGCCGCCAGTCAGAAAAAACGTGTTTCTGTCCAGCTTCCCAAGAACTTGGCCATTCGAACCTTTGTTGTGATGGTAGGTACTGCCACCACTACCAGTGTGTTGTTCAACATTACGACCAATGTCAACACGCAGTTGTTGGCTGAAAAACTTGACGGATTGGTCTCAAATCCTTCGAACATGGGATTCTTGCTGGCTGCGATTTATGCACTGGCTTCACTGGCGCAGTTGGTGGTCGGGCGCTTGTTGGACAAATTTCCAGTTAAGCCCTTGTTCTTTTCTATTATGTTTTTGCAAATAGTGATGTTTGCGCTGGCATCTCAAAGCTCAGGTTGGGTTTGGTATGCCGCGGCAATTGGTTATATGGTGATGGTCTTTGGCTCAATACCCTTTGGTGACAACATGGTTGTCAGATACATCGATGACAGCATGAGATCGCGCGTCAGTGGCACTCGGATTGCAATCTCATTTGGGATCAGTTCCTTGGCGGTTTATTTGTTGGGCCCCATTGTGAAACATGCAGGCTTTACCCAATTGATGGTGGGTATGACTGCCGTGGCAACTGTTGGCGCGTTGATCGTTTTTTTCTTGCCTGGTGAATCTCAAATGAGGTCTCATGTCATGCCAGTGCCAAAGACATAAGTCATCGATTGGTGGAGCGTCAGCTTAGGGTGTGTGCTCTGCCAAATAGGCAATAGCCGCAGACATTCCTTGATCTCCATAGGGAATTTTTTGAACTCGCATGGCGGCTTCAATGCCGGCCAGAGCGCCCAATATCATCGGCTCATTCATGTCCCCTAAGTGACCAATTCGAAACGCTCGACCTGCCAATGAACCGAGCCCGCCCGCCATGGCAACCTGAAACCTTTCTCGCGCAACAGTCCGTAACGCTTCCGGATCAATGCCCTGAGCAACTTCAACAGCTGTGACTGAGCTGGAGAATCCTTCTGGATCTTTGCAGTGAAGTTGCACAGCGCCTTGGGTGGACCACGCATTAACAGCCGCTCTGACAGCGCCGCCCAAACGGTGGTGTCTGGCAAAGACGGCATGCAGACCTTCATCCTGTAAAAGACGCAGAGATGTTTCAAGTCCTGCCAAATGCGCAAGCGGTGGGGTGCCGCAAAATTTGGCAGATTGAACGGTGGATTTCCTTTCGAACCAGCTCCAGTAGAAGCGGTGCTTTGCGTGCTGATGAGACCAATCAAATGCTTTGTCATTGACCGCAACAAAGCCCAGGCCTGGTGGCATCATGAGGCCCTTTTGAGAGCTGCCTAAACAGACATCAACACCTAAAGCATCCATGTCAAATGAGGTAGCGGCCAAAGAAGCAACCACATCGACGACATATATAGCAGGATGCTGTGCGCGATCGATGGCGTGTCGAATGGCAAGAAGGTCACTGGTAATGCCGCTTGCGGTGTCTGTATGAACAACCATGACTGCAGCAATCTTGTGTGTACTGTCAGACCTTAGGGCGGACTCAATGGCATCGACATTGATTCGCTGACCTTCCGTGTGTGGCGTTCTTAGAACTGAAAGTCCAAGCCCCTCGGTTTGAATGGCCCATTGATCGGAAAAATGCCCCGAACCTGCAATGAGGAGTGTGTGTTTGTCTGAGCCTAAATTAGAGGATGCGGCTTCCCAAACACCATGGCCATTGCTGGCATAAAAGAAAATGTCTGATTTGGGTGAATTTAGCAATGCTCGCATGCCCGACTCGCAGGCGGCAATGAGTGCTGCAACGCGGGGGTCTGCCAAATCGGTCATGGGCCTCTGCATGGCATGCATGACTTCATCGGGAACATGGGTTGGACCGGGGGAGTGAACAAACCGGATACCGGGCAAACGTGGTGTGATTGGGGAATTCATGTCGAATACTTTATCAGAGCATTGATGGAAAAAACACTAAACTAAAGTGTCTCAATAAGCGCAGGGATTCCGCCGTGTTAAGTCACGATTTAAATTTAATCGAAATGTTGTTCAATGATTGAATCTCGAAAAGCATGGGTCATCGTGTGGGCGACCTTCGTATGCTTGGCCCTGATCTTTGGGGTCTCATACTCCTTTGCAGCATTTTTTGAAAACTTTGCACAAGAATTTTCAGCCCAACGCGCAGATGTCTCATGGATTTTTGGACTTTGCGGTTTGGTTTATTTTGTCTTGGGTGCCTTGGGCGGACTGTTGGCAGACCGATGGGGCCCGCGTGTGGTTTGTATGGTGGGTATGGTGCTCATATCGGCTGGACTTTTTTGGACCAGTTTTGCGCAGTCTCTTTCAAGCATCTACATCAGTTATGGTGTCATGGTGGGGTTGGGAATAGCATTTGTCTATACACCTTCCATTGCCGCAGTTCAGCCTTGGTTTACAAAACAACGTGGCTTGGCTTCAGGCATTGCCAGCTCAGGCGTTGGTGCTGGAACGCTTTTGGTGCCCTTGGCCGTCAGTTATTTATTGATTGCCGTGACTTGGCGTGAAGCGCTTCAAATCATGGCCATGGGGGTTTTGTTTTTAGGTTTGGCGGCAGCTTTTTTTCTGAAGCGTGCACCTTCATCCAACTCTGGTGTTGCAGGCCAAATCAGTGGAATGACATTGAAAGAAGCATTGCGAACACCAAGTTTTAAATGGCTTTATATGGGTGCTCTTTTTGGATCACCGGTCATGTTCATTCCATTCGCCCACATATCGGCTGCGGCCAGAGACAGTGGCGTGACCGATTCGCAAGCAGTGGCGCTGGTAGGCTTGATTGGCATAGGCAGTTTGGTGGGGCGTTTTGCCATTGGATGGTTGGCAGACAGATTGGGCCGTGTCAAAACATTGATGTTGATGCAATGCGCAATGGGCCTGTCATATCTCATTTGGGCAATTGCCAGTCAGCAACTGGCGTTCTCTGTTTTTGCGGTTGTATTTGGTTTAAGTTACGGCAGCATCGTGTCGTTGTTGCCGGCTATTTGCATGGATCTATTTGGTGGACGAGCTGTTTCTGCCATTATTGGAACGCTCTATACAGGCGCTGCATTGGGTAACCTGTTAGGGCCCGTTTGGGCCGGGCGCGTATTTGACGTCGATCAATCCTACAACTTTGTGATTTTGATCACTTTGGGGGTTTCAGCGCTGGCAACCTTTTGCTGCAGCCGCATTGAGCGGGATGCGCGCGCGCACTATTAATGGCCTAGTGACCCGCAGTTCAATTGACAGACCTTCATGTATTTTGAGCCCTATCTCATACTGGCAAGCATTGGTGCCCTGCTGATTGGCATGTCTAAGGGTGGTTTACCCATGGTTAGCATGATGGCTGTGCCGCTTTTGTCCACGGTCATGTCGCCCGTGAAGGCGGTTGTGTTGTTGTTGCCACTTTTTATCATTTCAGACTTCGTCGGTGTTTGGCTATACAGAAGGCAGTTCAGTACCGTCAATTTAAAAATATTGATTCCAGCCAGTGTTGTAGGTGTTTGCATTGGATGGTTGACGGCATCCATGATTTCGGATCAAACGATTAAATTCATGATTGGCTTGATGGGCTTGAGTTTTTGCCTTCAGACTTGGCTTCGCCGGGGTCAATCAGAGGAACCGCAACCCGCTCGCAAATTAAAGGGCTATTTTTGGGGAAGCTTGGCTGGCTTTACGAGCTTCATATCCCACGCCGGCGGGCCACCATTTCAAATTTATGTATTGCCGCAGAAACTGCCAAAAGCGCAGTTTGCCGGCACAGCCACCATTTTGTTTGCGTGCATTAACTTGTCAAAAATTGTGCCTTATCAAAACCTCAGCCCTTACAGCCAAGAGGATTTGATGAAGGCGGCGGCTTTGGTTCCGATGGCTTTCTTGGGAACATTGACAGGCGCGTTTCTAACTCGCAGGATCAACGACGCTTGGTTTTACAAACTGGTTCAAACCGGCCTGTTTGTGGTTTCTTGCAAATTGATTTGGGATGCCGCCCGATATTAACCACTTGTTGTTAAACTATTGGTTTTAAAGCCATATGTTACTCAACTAGAGTTGGCCATGAATAAGATTATTTTGAGAGCCATTACGGCCTATTCAAGAACGGATTTAAAAGACGAAGCAACTTCACTGGCAGTGAAAGGGCGTGAAGTGACGTATGGCGGAAAGCAATACGTCATCTTAGAAGGTGAACAAAATCAAACCCTCGTTGCAATTTATCGATGTATGAACAGGGGTGAGTTAAAAAGACTCAAGCGTTGGCCAGCAGATTTAATTTCCAAGCCTGAGTTAAAGACGCCAGTGACTCAAAAGCCTGCCATTTTGGAACTTTCAC
>CANKXC010000026.1 GCA_947487355.1 Comamonadaceae bacterium
CAAGACCCAAGCGCACTGGCCGGCGCTTTAACTGTGGGTCATTTGCTGGAGTGCGGTGGCCAGCTCACAGGCGGCAACTACGACACCTTAGGCGGCCCCATGCCCGGCAATCCATTGTCTGCTGCAGACTTTGCCAATTTGGCTTATCCCTTGGCGCATGTGTATGCCGATGGTTCTGCCGACATTACCGTGCTTGACGGTGCACCCGCCATTCTGGACGCGCTCACGTGTACCTTGCAGTTGCTGTACGAGGTACACGATCCATTCAGGTACATCACGCCCGATTTGACTTTGGATTTTTCGGGCATTCGGTTTGAACAAATCGGTCCTCAGCGCATTCGCATGACAGGTGCTAAGACGTCTGGGCCACCATCAACCTTGAAGGTGGCTGGTTTTATGGAGCTGCCAGGATTTATTGCCGATTGCGAAATTGGCTTTGCAGGTACAGGTGCTTATGAGCGTGCGCAGCGTGCTGCTGACACCTTGAGATTGCGTTTGTCAGATTGGTCAGATGAGCAGTTGTCAATCGATCTGGTGGGTGTTAATTCTGTGCTTCGCGCAGGTTCTTTGAAAATGGCTGCGCCTGCTGAGGTTCGGGTCCATGTGTCTGCAAAGTGCAAGGACGCTGAAATGGCGCAGGTCATTGAGGACGAAATCTATACCTTGACTTTGTCGGGTCCTGCGGGTGGATGCAGCGTTCGAAGCGAGCGTCGCAATCGCATTGAAATTTTGGATGGTTTCATTGAGCCTTCGCTGGTCAAAACCAACATTCGCTGGAGCCATTCATGAGAGTTGGAGACATTGCTGTTGGCCGCGCAGGCGACAAAGGCGACATGCTTGACCTGACACTGGTCGCTCAAGATGAAGCAACTTATCAATTGCTGAGCAAGGCCTTGACGACCCAAGCTGTGGCCCACATGCTGAACAAAGTGGTGCCTGGCCCCGTTTTACGCTACGACTTGCCTGTTCTTAAAGCCTTGAAGTTTGTAATGCCCGAGGCATTGCCAGGCGGTGTTTATGCCACGCTCAGGCCTGGCCTTCATTGGCAGAAGGCTGCAATATGGTTGCTGCTCGACTTGGACATTGACCCTGATACGCTGGCGTTGACTTTGACATCGACATCGACATAGGTGCTGACTTAGTTTCAGCTTTAGTCAACAAAGCCTTCTAACAAATCAACGGGATCGCCAAAGCGAATGGCCATTTCAATCACCTCAGGGTCTCGCAGGGCGCATAAGAATCCCTGGTCGATGAGTGTGTTGCCACCTGCTTTGACAGTAGCGTCTAAAGAAATCAGATCCATGTGAACCGGTGGTTCTTCCCAGTCTGGCATCACACGTCGGATGTAGTCATTGGGCTTGGCCAGGTCAATGCCAAAGTGCAAAGCGCCTGGTGAGTTGGAGCCCGCCGGATACACCGTGTGTCTGGGTGACTTGGGATTGAAACCGCAACCACCGCCTTCAATCATTCTGCCGCCCACCAGCATGTCGCGCAAAATAATGGCTTCTTGTGAATGCCCTGTGACTTGACTCACATACTCACCTTCAAAGTGAACGCCAATGCGCTCTTCAAAGGGCTTTGGAAACCCCACGGCCCATTGCGGGTACAAAACACCACTCATCTGGGTGGGGATCGATAAGTTATTTTTGACAGAGTTGTGGTCCCATAAGTTGGGGCCATGCGTGGGCAAGTAATGAACATACGCACCATCGGTTTCGGCTGTCATCAAGCCGCGCCAACGGTTGGTGGCCAGTTGATTGGTGCGCATTTCTTGGGTGAAGTGAATTTTGAAATCGCTGCCGCGCACATCGGAAAAATGCAAATCGAACTCGCCATCTTGGGGATATCGTCTGGCGGTGGCCTGAATGATGGCACCAATGACATCAATGGGAAACCTGGCCTCGGGCGTATGCAGCAAGTCTAAGTTTCTGAAGTATGTGATCTTGACCCAGCGTTGACCTTTGCGCCGCATGGCAATGAAAAACGGATCGATGATGGAACAAAACCAAGTAGACACCACAAACTGCGAGGCTTCAACCAAAGCCTTGATGTGTTCAGGCATGGCCGTGACGCGCGAGTGCGGTTCTGTGTAAATGCGCACCGTTGCGCCTCTGGCTTTGGCAAGCCCGATGACCGCATCAATGACTCGATGATCGAGCAGGGGGTCGGACAAAATGAGCACTTGATCGCCTGGCCGAATGGCAAACACCCGCTGAAAATTCTCCAAAGCCTGAAAAAAGTTTTTAGTTTCAGTGGTGGAGGCGGCAGGTGCTATGGGCATGCCGCGATAAATGCCGTGATCCATGTGCGTGCCTTAATCGACGGTGGTGCCTGAGCGCTTGATGGCCTGACCCCAACGCTCAATTTCTACTTGAATGAACGAGCGCAAACCACCGGGTGTTGTGGGCGAAGACTCAGAACCTCGGCTGCTCAACTGTTGTTTGAGTGACTCATCGGCCAAAATCTTTTGCATGGCTTGACCGACTTTTTCGAGGACTGCTGGCGGTGTGCCTGCGGGTGCAAACAAGGCATCCCATGCGCTGACATCGAAGCCGGGTACACCCGATTCGGCAATGGTGGGAATGTCTGGAAAACTGCTAACTCTTTGGAGCGTGCTGACTGCCAAGCCCTTTAGCCTGCCATTGCGCACGTGAGGTGCAGTGTTGGGCATGACATCAATCATGAAGTCGATGCGATCGGCAATGACATCGGTGATGGCGGCAGCACCGCCGCGGTATGGAATGTGCACTACAGCAAGGCCTGCTTGTGCCTTGAGGGTTTCACCCGCCAAATGCGACGTGGTGCCATTGCCTGCTGATGCAAAAGAATATTTACCAGGATTTTTCTTAAGCTCGACCAACAACTCTTTCATTGATTTGACTTGGAGACCGGGCCGTACCACCAGCAATGCTGCAATTCTTGAAAGCCGTGTGATAGGTTCAAAATCTTTGATGGGATCGAAGCCAGGATTTTTGTAAAGCGTTTGATTGATGGCGTGTGTACCATTGGTGCCATACACCAAGGTGTAACCATCGGCTGCTGCACGGCTGCCGTTGCTCACGCCTACATTGCCACCCGCGCCACCGATGTTCTCGAACACCACGCTTTGACCTAATTCTTGCGCAAGCTTGGACAGTGTCAACCGTGCCAAGATGTCGCCACCGCCACCGGCAGGAAAGGGCACAATGATTTTGATAGGCTTAGTGGGGTAGTCCGAAGTGCGTTGCGCATAAGCTTGGCTTGCAAAGCCAGCGGCCAATGCAATGAGTGTTTGACGCCTAGAAAGCATGGGTCTTATCTCCGGATGTTGTTTATCAGATCATAAGACAAGCCCCATGAAAAGTAACTCCATACTTACGCTAATTTTGAGGCTCTTGCCCTCATCAACGCATGCTTTGCAGCCAAGTAGCCAAACGTGATGGCAGGCCCAATGGTGATGCCTGGTGCAGGATAGACGCCTCCCATGATGGAGTGCATGTCGTTGCCGCAGGCATACAAACCGGAGATGACATCGCTTTGTGCATTCAGCACTTGCGCATGGGCGTTGGTAACCAAACCAGTTGACGCGCCAATGTCGCCGGGGTAGAGGGCAATGGCATAAAACGGACCTTCCGTGAGCGCACCCAAGCAGGGGTTAGGTCCTGGCCAGGTGGCGTCGCCATTGGCACGTTGGTATTCGGTGGTGCCACGATCAAAATCAGTGTCAACGCCTTGTTGAGCCATTGAATTAAAGCGTTCTACAGTGGCTTGTAACTTCTCAGGGGGGACCTCAATTTGCAGGGCTAAATCTTGTAGTGTCTGACCTTTTTTCAAATAGCCGTCGGCTAGGAATGGCGCTAAACCTTTGCCGCCAGGCCTGATCATGCCAAGGCCGTATCGCTTTAATGCGCCAGCATCACACACCAGCCATGAAGGAATGCAAGGCGTCTTGGCATGGTGTGCTTGCATGGCCAAGCCAAAGAGGTGATAAGAGGTCGATTCGTTGATATAACGCTGGCCTTGGCTGTCAATGGTCAACATGCCTGGCTTGCCGCGGTCCATCACGAAGTGCGGAAAGGATGCCGTGCTGCCGTCGGCCCGTTGGCGAATGGACACTGGCGCCCAAAAAGCATGACTCAAACCGCCTGTGCCCAATTGACCGCCAGCCTTTAAAGCCAAGTCTTGCGCGCGGCCAGTATGGCCAGGCCCTGCAGGACACCAGCGTTCATCGGCGCCCGGCAGCATATCGGCACGTCGTGCTGCATGTCGATTAAAGCCACCGCTTGCCAACACCACACCCCCTGTGCAATTGACGGTGATGCGCTTGCCGTCTTGCGCCAGCACCACACCCCGAATGCCGCTTTCATCTTGAATTAACTCAGTGACTTCGGTGTTGGTCAGCAGCATGCCCTTGTAATGAATGTAGCTGTACAGCATGCGGCCAATCATGGCGTTACCCATGACCCAACGTGTGCTTCGGGGATGAATCAATTTGTCTAAATAGTGACGCAGCACAATGCGCAGGCTGTAGCTGAATGATTTAAAGGTTTCAGTGAGACGCAACAAATGGAAAATATCATCTCGATCGACCATCATGCCGCCAAGTACGGTGAACTCTGGAATGGGGTTGCGCACCAGACCAATATTAGGCCCTAATAATTTGCCATCAAAGGGTTGAGGCTCAATGGCTCTGCCTCTTAAAACAGCGCCATCCAGTTCTGACAAGTAGTCTGGATGCAGCGAGCGCACTTGAAATTGCAATGCGCTGTTGTCTTCCAAATTGGCAATGGCTTTGGGGCCATTTTCAATGAATGCTTGACGCATCTTGGGGTCTGACCGATTACCCACCGCATGGTTCAAAAAAGTAGCAACACGTTCTGGCGTGTCATCGGAATTGACCGCTAGACCGCGCTTAGTACCAGGAACCCATGCTGTAGAAGCTGAGAGGGCTGTGGTGCCACCCACATGCGCCATTCGCTCAACCAATAAAACGCGGGCACCATCGATGGCCGCATTGAGCGCAGCAGAAAAACCTGCAGCACCAGAACCAATCACGATCAAGTCGACATTGTCTTGATCTTTAAATTGAGAAAGATCGGTATTGATGCGATCTTGAAGTCTGGATGTGTTCATTGTTCTAACAAAAATTGAACCATGAGTTCACGCACTTGAACAAACATGTCGGCGCCTGTTGAGGTGTTGCAGCCTTTGGCTCGCGCAGCTGCTATCAGGGGCGTTACAGCTGGCGCGGTAATGACGCAGCCGATGAACATATTGGGTGTGATGGCATGGATGTCGATGGGCGATGGGTCGCCTTCGCGCATGCCCATTGGCGTTGCATTGATTGCAACATCACAGCCGCTTGGATTGTCCGAGCCTACTTTGACTTTGCCTAAATTCAATGAATTGAGGCGTTGTATGAGTGATTCGCGTCGCTCTGTATTTTCATCGTGGATGGCCAATTCACTGACGCCAGCCAACACCATGGCATGTGCGATGGCAGAACCCGCACCGCCCGCACCAACCAACAAACCTTTTTTGCTTTGAAGCTGGAAGCCTTTGGATTCAATGGCTTTGACATAACCCAGCCCATCAAACATGTCGCCGTGCCAAGAGCCATCGGCATTGCGGCGAATGGTGTTGACGGCGCCCAAGAAGTCAGCCCGAGGTGAGTGGGTGGCACAGAGTGCATGGCAATCAAATTTGTGGGGAATGGTCACGATGATGCCGTCTACGTTTTTGGCAAGTGACATGCCCTCAAACCATTGTTTTAAATCTTGGGTGGGCACTTGGGCTGGAATGCAAATGGCATCTTTGCCATTCAATTCAAACGCCTGCGTCATGCCAAAAGGCGACTTCACTTGGGCAATGGGATCGCCCACAATGATGTGAACTCGGGTAGCACCGCTTAATTTGTCGAGCATGTTGACTGGTTTGAAAGACTAAACAAGTTTAAATTTTATCGAAAATTGGAACGATGTTCAACTTTTGAACAATATTTCATTTTCGTGATAAAGTGCCGGAAATTCAATTTGCTTAAAACTATTCACTCATTTCATCCATCCAACTCATGAGCGGCGTCCTTGAAAGAACTTTGGGTATTTTGGAGCTCTTGTCCGAGCAAGGGCATGGCATGGAGTTGGTCGCCATTGCCGACCGTCTCAACATGCCTAAAAGTGCAGCGCACCGGTTGTTGGTTGACCTGATTCGCTTGGGTTATGTCAGGCAGGTCCGTGATTTGGGCGAATATGTGCTCACCACCAAATTGGTCTCGATGGGTTTGAGCTATCTGAGTCAAACGGGTGTGATTGATGTGGCCCAGCCGCTGCTAGACAGACTGGCAGAGCAAACTGGTGAATTGGTTCGCTTGTCGGTGGTGGATGGTGACAGGCTAACCTGGGTTGCGCGTGCGCAAGGTGCCAGGCAAGGTTTGCGTTATGACCCCGACATGGGCAGCATTGCTCGCCTTAGTTGCTCGTCTTCCGGATGGGCGTGGTTGTCTACTTTAAAAGACGATGCGGCACTGAAGTTGGTATCGCAACAAGGTTTGGGCATGCCGCAAGAGTTTGGACCCAACGCTCCCAAGACTTTGAAGGCGTTGCTAAAAGCACTCCAAGACACGCGCAAAGCCGGCTATGCATTGACCGAAGAAACCTACACGGCTGGTTTGAACGCCATTGCCGTGCCGGTGGGTTTGGCGGGGCAACTGCCCATGGGTACTATCAGTGTGGCGGGACCCTCTTCCCGTTTAACGCATCAACGAATGCTGACAATGGCGCCGCAGTTGCTGTCGGCTGCTGCGCAATTGGCTGCGGCCAGTGGTGCATCGCCCATGTTGTCGCGCGGTTCTAGCAAGTCGTCCTTGCAGCCCATCTACGCAGCTTAATTGTGTTGTGTCGACAGCCATGAAATTGAACGCCGATTCACCCGCCCCTGTTTGGGACTGCGACCTGCTGGTTGTTGGATCGGGTGCAGGTGCTTTGTCGACGGCTGTGACCGCGGCGCATTTGGACTTGAAAGTTGTGGTTGTTGAAAAAGACCCGCACTATGGCGGCACCACAGCATGGTCGGGCGGTTGGATGTGGATTCCACGCAACCACTTGGCGCTCAAAGCAGGCATTGCCGAACCGATTGAAAAACCACTTTCCTATTTGCAACACGAATTGGGTGAGCAGTTTGATGAAGTTCGTGCGCGAACATTTTTGAAACATGGACCGCGCATGCTTCGATTTTTCGAAGAACAAACAGCCTTGCATTTCATCGATGGCAACGGCATTCCTGATTTCCATGGTCGAACAAAAGATGCCGTACTGGGGGGCCGCTCTGTTTGTGCAGCGCCTATCGACGGGCGTCTGTTGGGCGACAAAGTCAAACAACTTAAGACACCGTTGTTGGAAACAACTTTCTTAGGAATGGGAATTGCCTCAGGGGCCGATATCAAGCATTTTTTCAATGTCATGCGCTCGGGAGCTTCCTTTTTGTACGTTGTCAAAAGGGTGCTACGCCATCTCACAGATTTGCTCTTGCACGGCCGCGGCATGCATCTAGTCAACGGCAATGCCTTGATTGCGGGCTTGGCCAAATCGGCCTTCGACAAAGGCATCGACATTCGAGTTAACACGCCCGCAGTGCGATTGATCGCTGAGCAGGACCGAGTCTGTGGCGCAGTGGTCATGCATGAGGGGCAAGAGCAATCTATTCGCGCCAAGTGTGGCGTGATGTTGGCCACAGGGGGCTTTCCACACGACCCTGTACGAAAGCGTCAGCTTTTGCCGCACGACCCTACGGGACAACAACACTTTTCCGCAGCATCTCGTGGCAATACAGGCGACGGTCTGCGCATGGGCGAGGCAGTCGGTGCCGTAGTGGCTACCAATTTAAAACACGCTGCTGCCATGGCGCCGGTTTCTTTGGTACCTCGTACCGATGGCAGTGTGGCGCACTTTCCCCACTTATTAGAACGAGCAAAGCCAGGGTTGATTGCCGTTACGCGATTTGGCAAACGCTTTACCAACGAAGCAGATTCGTATCACGACTTCATGCAAGGGCTGTTGAAAGCATTGCCTGCCGGCGAAGAAGTTCAAGCTTGGTTGGTCGTTGATCATCGATTTATTCGTCGTTGGGGTTTGGGTGCTGTCAAACCTGCGCCTGTTAGCTTCAAAGGCATGTTGGCCAACGGCTATTTGAAACAAGGCCACACATTAGAAGATTTGGCCGTGCAATGTGGCATCGATTCCGTCAATCTTCAGAACACTGTGACGCGTTTTAATGCCATGGCTGAGATTGGCTATGACGCCGAATTTGAAAAAGGGCAAACACCCTACAACCGAATACAGGGTGACGCTGCTCACCCAGGTCGCAACCCATGCATGGCGCCTTTGTTAGAAGGCCCTTTTTATGCCGTGCGTGTAGTGGCAGGAAGTCTAGGCACCTTTGCGGGTTTGCGTTGCAACGAACACGCTCAAGTTTTAAACGAACTAGGCAATGCCATTCCAGGGCTTTATGCAGGCGGTAACGACTTGTCTAGCGTGATGGGCGGCAATTACCCCAGCGGTGGCATTACCTTAGGGCCCGCCATGACCTTTGCTTATTTGGCGGCACATCATGCTGCACAAGTTTCTCCAGATCATCATTTTTACAAAAGGACTCAAGCCATGTATTACGAACTTGCCACCATGACATTGCCATTTGGCACGGCTGCACAAGCGGCTACCAACGTTCAAACATTTGCTGCACAAGGCCAAGGTGAGTTGCTGGGCTGTTGGTTCACCGACATTGGGGTTCTCAATCAAATGATCGTATTGCGTGGCTTTGATGACTTGACCACTTTACAAGCAGAGCGTCAACGAACTCAGCAGAACGCCAGTCCGTTTGGCTGTGGAGAAATCTTTCAAAGTTTGGAACAACACAGCTATCAAGGTTTTCCATGGATGAAGCCAGTGCGTCCCAGTGCGGAGAGCGGCATTCAGGGCCCCGTGTATGAAATTCGCACCTATGGCATCAAGCCCGGTGGCGTCCAGCCAACCATCGACTTGTGGGAGCAAGCGGTGCCTGCACGCGACAAAATTTCACCTTGCGTGGTGGCCATGATTGCACTCGATGGCCCCTTGCGTTTCACCAACATATGGACTTATCCCAACATCGAGTCGCGTAGCAAAGCGCGTGCTGAAGCGGTAGCCCAAGGTATCTGGCCACCCAAAGGCGGCCCTGCGCATCTGACCACCAACATGGTGTCCACCATCGCCATGCCAACAGCCGTATCGCCTTTGAAGTAAAGCCATGACCCGTTCCTATTCATTGGCATACCTCACTGCCAACGAGTCGTCTGTGCCAGAAGCCATCAGCATTGCTGGCAGGCTGGGTTACGCATCTGTGGGTTTGCGATTGAAGCCCAATGGGCCCGGTGCGCCGTTTCAAAGTTTTATTGATGACAAACAAGTGCAACGCGAAACATTGGCCAGAATGGCTGATACAGGTGTTTCGGTGTTTGATATTGAGATCATTCGCATTGGCGAAGTATTTGAGCCAACGGCTTATCGTGCCTTGCTAGAGGCAGGCGCGGCGCTCCAAGCAAAGGCGGTGCTGGTGGCGGCAGATGACACCCATGCACAAAGGTTGGCAGAGCACTACGCACAGTTGTGCGAATTCATGCAGCCTTATGGTTTGACAGCCGACTTAGAGTTCATGCCTTGGACAGGCGTGAAAGATGCAAAGGCGGCATTGAACATCATGGCATTGGCAGGGCGTCCCAAAAATGCAGGCATCTTGGTTGATGCGCTGCACTTTGGCAGATCAAGCACCACCTTGGCAGACATTTCAAGCATCTCACCGCATTTGTTGCATTACGCGCAAATGTGCGATGCAACAGCTGGCCAGAATTTCACCACCGAAGAACTCATTCACACAGCGCGACAAGAGCGGCTGTTGCCGGGTGAGGGAAGCATTGATTTGAAGGGCCTTTTTAAAGCATTGCCCATGGATATTCCAGTCAGCATTGAAATCCCAAACATGGCACTTGCCAAACCAATAGGCGATTTGGCGTGGGCCGAAAAAGCCTTGCTGGCTACAAAAAAAATATTGGGTGACACTTAGAAAGTGAAATGGGTTTAATCAAGATGGTCCATCAATTAAAAATTGCGGTTGTTGGTGCTGGCGCCATTGGTCGTGTGCACATCAACGTCATTCGTGCTAATTCCCATTGCCAATTGGTGGCCGTGGTCGATCCATCAGATGCAGCGCTACAACTCTCAAAATCTTTGGGCATTCCGCATTTTCAGACGCTAGAAAACTTGCTAGCTCAGACTCGACCTGACGGCATTGTGTTGGCCACACCCAATGCCATGCATGTGACGCAAGCTCTGCAGTGTCTTGATGCAGGGGTGGCGGTATTGATTGAAAAACCCATTGCACACACTGTGTCCGAAGCACAGCGATTAATCGATGCAATACAAGCCAACGTTGGGACTGACTCAGCCAGAGTTCTCATCGGTCATCATCGTGCGCACAGTCCCATCATGGCCAAAGCCAAAGCTGTGATTGAGGAAGGCCGATTGGGCCGATTGGTCAGTGTCATGGGCAGTGCCATGTTTTTCAAGCCCGACAATTACTTTACAGATGCACCTTGGCGAACTGTCCAAGGCGGTGGTCCTATTCTGATCAATCTCATTCACGAAATTCACAATTTGCGAATGCTCTGTGGTGATATTGTGGCAGTGCAAGCCATGTCTTCCAATGCCGTGCGCGGTTTTCAGGTTGAAGACACAGCGGTCATTAATTTGCAATTTGCCTCGGGCGTCTTAGGCACCTTCTTGCTGTCCGATACAGCGGCCAGCGCCAAAAGTTGGGAGCAGACCAGTCAAGAAAATAAAGACTACGCCACTTATGGCGACGAAGATTGTTATGTCATTGCAGGCGATATGGGGAGTCTGTCAGTACCCACCATGCGTATGAAAACATATTCCACGCAAGGGAACAGGTCGTGGTTCAAGCCCTTTGATACTGACACACTCGAATTAAATAGAGAAGACCCTTTGAAGCTTCAACTGGCGCATTTCTTAGATGTCATTCAGGGTAAAGCAAGTCCGCTTGTGAGCGTGAAGGACGGCTTGCAAAACCTTCAAGTGGTCGAAGGCATTGCAAGCGCTATCAAAACGCAACAAACTGTGAAGCTTGTTGCTGATTAAGACTTAGGGCGTTGTTGCCGAGGCATGCGCGCCACCCAAGAACAAACGCTCCATATTGGGGTCGCTCAAAATTTCTGAAGCTGGTCTGTGAAGGATCAATCGGCCTGACTCTAAAGCAATGGCGTCATCCGAATAAGCCAACGCGCTCTTGACGTTTTGCTCAACCATCAGGATGGTGGTGCCTTGTTCGGCCAACTTGCGCAGCAACTTGAACACATCCAACACCACAATGGGCGACAGGCCAATAGAGGGCTCGTCAATGAGCAAAACTTTGGGACGCAAAAGCAAGGCGCGCCCAATTTCCAATTGCTTTTGTTCACCGCCCGAGAGCGATGCTGCGCGTGAGTTCAAGCGTTCTTTGACGCGTGGGAAAAATTCCAAAATTTCAGGAATTCGCTCATGCGTGGTTTTCATGCCCAGGGTAATACCGCCCAACTCTAAATTTTCGTAAACCGAGAGTTGTCCAAATAAATTGCGACCTTGCGGTACAAAGGCAATGCCCTTGGCAAGCAAATCTTTTTGGCTGGCGCCATTGATGTTTTCGCCATTCAAAAGGACTTTGCCTTGACGGGGTTTGAGCAAACCAAACAATGTTTTGAGGACAGTCGATTTACCGGCACCGTTGGGGCCGATGAGCAAAGTAATGGCGCCGCGACGGGCTTTAAAAGACAGGTTGTTCAGGATCATAAAATCCTTGTAACCTGAGACCACATCGTCAAATTCAATGCAGACGTCTGCGCTGCTGATGTTGTTTGTTGTCATGTTCAGCTTCCCAAATAGGCCTCGAGCACTTGTTTGTTGCCGCGAATTTCTTCGGGGGTGCCAATGGCCAGCACCTTGCCTTCCACCATCACCATGATGCGGTGGCACAGTCCCATTACAAAGTCCATGTTGTGCTCAATCACCACGAAGGATCCTTTGCGCGTTTGGTTCAGTTCACGCAGCAGCGTACTGATACCGCCCACCAGCGAAGGGTTGACGCCGGCACAAGGTTCGTCAAGCAAAACCAAGTCGGGTTCGCTCATAAAAGCCATGGCAATGTCGACCAATTTTTGTTGACCGTAACTTAACTCACCGGCTTTCTTGTGCGCCACATGGCTGATGCGAAACTGCTCAATCAGGGCATCAGCCTTGGCGCCCAAGTTGGAATCTGAAGGTGCAAACATGCGAGTGAACATGGTGCCCTGATGCTCTTGCGCAGCCACAATCAAATTGTCACGGACGGTCATCTTGCCAAACACCTGAAGTGTCTGGAAAGTCCGGCCTACACCGCGGCGGTTGAGTTCTAAAGGACCCAATTGAGTCACGTCTTGACCCTTTAGCTCAATGCGGCCTTCATCGGGTGTGATTTGTCCAAGCATGCTGTTAAACAGCGTGGTTTTGCCAGAACCATTGGGGCCAATCACGCCAAAGATTTCGCCAGGCAGAACTTCAAAGGACACACCACCGACGGCCTGAATGGCGCCGTAGGCTTTCTTCAAATTGTGAACTTGTAAAACGGGCGCGCTCATGCGGCACCTCCTTTTTGTGCAGACTGCGCAGCTTGTGACTGCTGTGAATTCAGTCGACGTGTTTCAGACTCTTGTCGCGATTGCCGGCGAGCGCGAATCCGGTCGGGAATGCTGAACAAACCATCGGGCAGCCAAATCATGAGCAGCACCACAGCGGATCCAAAGACAAACAAATACCAAGCTTGGGCAAAGCGCAACCATTCTGGCAACACCACACCGACTGCAGATCCCAAGATGGGACCCAGGAAGTAACCGGGTCCACCAACCACCACCATGAGGTACATCATGATGGACGCGCCGACCGTGAAGAGTGCAGGGTCGATGAAGCCCACTTGTGATGCATAGAGGCCACCAGCAAGTCCTGCAAAGGTGGCGCCAATGGCAAAGCTCATGAGGGTGTATCTGCGGGTGTCAATGCCTAAACTCTCTGCCCGAATGGGGTTGTCACGCAATGCCGTAAAAGCCTTGCCCCAAGGCGATCTGAGCAGGGCCCACAAAATGATGGCCAGGACTACTGTGAAGACCAAAACCATGCGGTAGTAAGCCAAGTTGCCATCGAAGCTGATGCCGCCAATGCTGGGGCGTGCAATGTTGTTGATGCCGAAGGTGCCGCCTGTGAGCCATTCTTCGTTGCGCATGACCAACCAAGCAGCGGTGTTAAAGCCGAGGGTGGCAAACGCCAAGTAAATGGTTTGTACTCGCAGCGCTGGAAAGCCCACAATCAAGCCTGTAAAGAAGCACAGCAGGCCGCCTGCAGGCAGGGCCAACCAGAAGCTGATGCCGGCTTTTAAGCAAATGGCCACGGTGTAGGCGCCAATGCCAAAGAAGGCAGCATGTCCCAAAGATTTTTGGCCTGCATAACCCACTGTCAAATTCAAACCCATGGTGGCAATGATGAACACCAACCATGTTGTGAAAATATGAATGCCATAGTTTTTAAAGTAGGCGGGCACAATGGCCATTGCAAAGATCAAGACCACGCCAATGAGTAGGTTGAGCTTCTTCATACTTTGCGCTCCTCTTTGCGACCCAAGAGGCCTTGTGGTTTGAACAAAATCACCACCATGAAAATAATCAATGCCACAGCGTCTTTGTAGGCTGAAGAAATGTAGGCCGCTGCCAAGTTTTCTGAGACGCCCACAATCAAGCCGCCCAACAAGGCGCCGCGTGTGTTGTTGAAACCACCAATGATGGCGGCAAAGAAAGCTTTGGTACCCAGCGATTCACCCATGTCAAACTTGGCCAAATAGATGGGTGTGACCAAGAGCGCCGCCGCAGCTGCCAAGATGGCATTGATGGCGAAGGTATAAAAAATCATGCGCGGCACATTGATGCCCAGCACCGATGCACTTTCGGTGTTTTGAGCCACCGCTTGCATGGCACGTCCCGTGACTGTTTTTGCCAAGAAGGCTTGTGTAATTAAAACCAAGCCCAAGGCCATGAAGAAGGTGCCAATGTCGGAAGCAGAAATGTTCACGCCTGCCAAGTTGTAGACCTTGTCAGGGAAAATTAATGGAAAGGGTTGAGGTTCAGAGCTGTAGCCCGCACGCACACCATTGCGCATGGCAATCGACAAGCCAATGGTGGCCACCACGATGGGCATCATGCCGTACTTGAAAAGTGGATCGACCAGGCCCCGCTTGAACAGCCATCCAAGCACCAACACCGAAACAACCACACTGATGGCAAAACTGGCAGAGAGTGCCATGCCGTTGTGGAGCATGATGACCATGATAAAGGCCGGCAACATGACAAATTCGCCTTGGGCAAAATTGATGGTGCCTGAGGCTTGCCAGAGCAAAGTAAAGCCTAGCGCTGCTAGCGCATAGATGCAGCCTGTCGCCATGCCGCTAAATAAGAGTTGAAAAAAATCAGTCATCGTCTGTTCACCATCCTAAAATTTTGGCGGGGGTGTCCCACATCATGGCTTGAAGTTGCGCAGGCGTGAACCACCGCTCTGTCAACTTTAAAAGCGTGCCGTAGTCAAGGCGATAGGTGCCTCGAAGGTACGGCCAATCCGAGGCCCATATACAACGCTCAGGGCCAAAAGCATTCCACACTTTGAGGGTGTGCGCATGCGCATCATCAAAGGGAAAACCTGTTTGAGAAAACTTGGCAAAGCCAGAAATTTTGATGACACCCAGACCGCTGTCAGCCAATTTCCAGAGTGCTTGTAAACCAGGTGCGTTGGGACCATCGGCCAAATGTGGTCTGCCGCAATGGTCAATCATGGTCTTCACGCCAATGCGTTCAATGCGAGGCCAAAGTGCTTCGAGTTGATTGGCCGATGTCTGAAACTGCGCCCACATGTCCAGATCACGCAGATGGACAAGCAAAGGGTCAATGTCGGCGTAATAGTCCAGGCCATGCAGCGAAGTGTTGAAGGCAATGCCGACAATGCCTTGTGATTGCAAATCTTTAAGGGCTTGCAGACTGATGTTTGCGGGCACCACAGCAATGCCTTTGAATCGGCCTTCACCTTGTGCAATGGCATCTAACAAACAACGGTTGTCTAAACCATAACCAGAATTGGGGCCGACCAACAAAGCATGCTGGACGCCATAAGCAGCCATCACGTGCTTGTAGTAATCAGCAGTTCCTATTTCTTGACCCTGTGGGTGGTAGGGCACCTCAGCAGGATAAGGAAAACGCTGCGGATCAAGGACATGACAATGTCCATCGATCTTAGGCCGATCGAAGATGTTCATTGGTCAATTTGAAATTAGAAAGTCGCTTGGACGACGGCGCGCAACTCTGCCGTTACTTCGGGACGAACACCAAACCATGCTTCAAAT
>CANKXC010000027.1 GCA_947487355.1 Comamonadaceae bacterium
CAAGCTGGCAAAGAGGCCAAGATGAAAGAAAAATTAGACACGCTTGGATTTGAAAGTTTCTTCACAAGTTCTGAAGAAGCCACAGATTTCATGCGCGCAGAAATTGTCCGTTGGGCCAGGGTTGCGGCTTATGCAGGCATCAAAGCCGAGTAATTGGTCAACGTACATATCTCCCAAACGTTAAACGATATCTTTATCTCATGAAAAAAATATTGCTACTGGGTTCTGGTGAACTCGGCAAAGAATTTGTCATCAGTGCCAAGCGCTTGGGATGCCACGTCATTGCTTGCGACAGCTACGCTGGCGCCCCAGCCATGCAAGTGGCCGACGAGTGCGAAATATTCAGCATGCTCGATGAAGCGCCCTTGCGCGCTGCCGTCAACAAACACCAGCCCGACCTGATCGTGCCGGAAATTGAAGCCATTCGCACCGAGGTCTTGCTCGAAGTCGAAAAAGAAGGCTTTGAAGTCATTCCCAGCGCCCGTGCCGCCAACCTCACCATGAACCGCGATCGCATTCGCGATGTAGCCGTCGGCTTAGGCGTTCGCACGGCCAAATTCAATTACGCCGAGTCCAGCGACGAGCTCTTGGCGCAAGCCAAGGCCATTGGCTTTCCAGTTGTCATCAAACCCGTCATGAGTTCCTCGGGCAAAGGTCAAAGTGTGGCCAAAACCGAGGCCGACATTCAAGCCAGTTGGGACTATGCCTGTGCAGGCATGCGCGGCGACAGAAAGAAAGTCATTGTCGAAGAGTTCATCAACTTTGAATTTGAAATCACTCTCCTCACCATTCGCCAAAGAAACGGTCAAACCTTGTTTTGCCCGCCTATAGGCCATGTGCAGGAGCGTGGCGACTACCAATACAGCTGGCAACCTCAGCCCATGGCTGCCGATTATTTAAAAGCTGCGCAAGACATGGCAGAAAAAGTAACCGCCGATTTAGGGGGCGCAGGATTGTTTGGTGTCGAGTTTTTTGTCACGGCCAAAGAAGTCATCTTCAGTGAACTCAGTCCACGTCCTCACGACACCGGCATGGTGACCTTGATCAGTCAAAACTTGAGTGAATTCGATTTGCATGCCCGCGCTGTCCTTGGGTTGCCCATTCCCAACATAGAGGCCATTGAAGGCGCTAGCGCTGTAGTGTTGGCCGATCGCGATGGCAAACAGCCCACCTACGCTGGTGTCTCAGAAGCCTTGCAAGAACCTGGGGTCGATGTGCGTATTTTTGGCAAACCCACAACACGGCCCTACAGACGAATGGCAGTGGCTTTGGCCAAAGGTCCTAACGCCTTGGCTAGGGCACGTGCTGCAGCTGCCAAAATTAGCGTTCACGTTAGCACTTAAATTTAGGCCATAAATTTAGGCAACAAAAAAAGGTGCGCTCCACTTGGATACGCACCTTTGACATGAAGTCGATTGTTGACTTTAGATTATTTCACTTCAGTGATGAAGTTTTCGTTGGTACGGCGAACCTTCTTCATATTGACCAACCAGTCTTTGTCGGCTTCGCGATAGCCCAAAGGCAACAAGACCGTGCTGCGCAAACCACGAGCGCTCAGGCCTAAAATTTCATCGACAGCGGCAGGGTTGAATCCCTCCATGGGTGTGGCATCGACTTCTTGCTCTGCAGCGGCAATCATGGCTGTACCCAAGGCAATGTAGGACTGCAAAGCCGCGTGGTGAAAATTAACCTCAGCGCCCTTGCTTGGATAGTTTTTCAACAACATCTTGCGATAGTTTTCTGCGCCTTCATTGACAAAGCCGCGCACTTCATTGTTGTAGTCAAACATCATGTTGATGCGATCGGCGGTGTAGTCGTTCCAGGCAGCAAACACCAACAGATGTGAGCCTTCTGTAATTTGGGCTTGGTTGTTGGCGGAGGCTTGAATCTTGGCGCGCACTTCTGGGTTGGTCACGACATAAATTTCGTAGGGCTGCAAACCGCTAGAGGTGGCTGTCAAGCGAATGGCCTCCAAAATACGCTGAACCTTTTCTTCTGGAACCTTTTTTGTAGGGTCCATTTTTTTGGTCGCATAGCGCCAATTGAGTGCTTTAAGCAAATCCATCTTCATCATTCCAAAAATTTAAAACAGCGGCGAGTTTAACCCCCCAAGATGTCAAAGACACAAAGTCGCCCAGATGACCCTCCAGTCGAATGCGACGCACCTCAGCGGTTAGGATGAAAGCCATGAACAATTGGCTGCCCCTGCTTGCAACGTTATTCATACAAGCCATGGTGGCCATGGCTCTGCTGACGTTGCCAGTCATGGCGCCTGTTGCGGCCAAGGACTTGGGCGTATCGCCAGCCCTGGTGGGCTTTTATGTTTCCATCACTTACGCAGGAGCCATGTTTGCCAGTCTGACTTCTGGCACCACTGTCAGCCGCTTTGGCCCCATTCGCGTCAGTCAGTTGGGTTTGTTGCTATGCGCTTTGGGACTGTTATTGTGCGCATCGCCTTGGCTGCCGTTCGTTGCTCTGGGCGCATTGCTAATTGGCTTGGGTTATGGCCCCATTACCCCCGCCAGCTCTCAAATTTTGGCGCGAACCACCCCCCCCGACCAAATGGGCCTGGTTTTTTCCATCAAACAAACAGGTGTTCCGGTTGGCGCCATGATGGCCGGCGCCATCGTGCCCTCGTTGTTGCTGGCCCTCAATTGGCAATGGTCCCTGGTCATTGTGGCTTTGGCTTGCTTGTTGAGTGCCGTCATGGCTCAGCCCCTAAGAACCGACTTGGACGATTTGCGGCAAGCCAATTTGCCATTCCAGTGGGGCACCTTGGCGAACCCCATTCGCATGGTTTTAGGACACCGCGCCTTGGCCACCATGGCGGCTTGCTCCTTCATGTTCTCGATGGTGCAAATGTCGCTGACCACTTATTTGGTCACTTACCTTCACGACGATTTAGCCTACGGTCTGGTCAGTGCAGGCTTGCTTTTGTCAGTGACCCAAGTGGGCGGCATTGCTGGGCGTATTCTTTGGGGTGTTGTGGCTGACAAATGGCTAGGGGCTCAAAAAGCTTTGGCCTTGTTGGCCGCTTTAATGGCCAGCAGTTCCTTGGCTACTGCGCTGCTGCTGCCCCACTTACCTATCTGGGGCATTTGGATCGTCTTGATTGTGTTTGGCGCTTCAGCCATTGGTTGGAACGGCGTTTATTTATCGGAAGTGGCCCGGCAAGCGCCTGAAGGCAAAGCCAGCGTGGCCACGGGCGGCACCCTCACATTTACTTTTTTGGGCGTGGTCATTGGGCCTCCCATTTTTGGCGCACTGTCCACAGCCTTTGGCTCTTACCGCGCAGGATTTTTAGCCCTGGTGGTTACCTCAAGTTTGTGCGCTTGGGTTTTATTCAGGCTGCAGCACGCAACAAATCAACACCCTTCTCCGCAATCATGATGGTGGGCGCATTGGTGTTGCCAGTGACCAAATTGGGCATGACTGACGCATCAATGACCCGCAAGTTGTGCAGACCATGAACTTTGAGATGGGCATCCACCACGGCCAAGGGGTCGGAAGCCGGCCCCATTTTGCAAGTTCCGACCGGGTGATACTCGGTGTCGGAATGATCGCGCAAGAAACTGCGGATGTCTTCAACTCGGTTGCGGTCAACGGGGTAAATCATCTTGCCTCGATATGCCTTCAAGGCCACTGAGTTCATGATGTCCAAGCCCAATTGGGTTCCAGCAATGAGGGTGTTGATGTCCTCGGGATCCTTAAAAAATGCAGGATCAATGAGGGGCTTGTCCATGGGGTTGCGACTGGCCAATGTCAGGGTGCCTCGGCTTTTGGGCCGCATCAATGTCACATGCAAGGTATACCCATGGCCCCAATGCATTTTGCGCGCGTGGTCGTCCACAATGCCGGTGCACAAAGCCAATTGAATGTCGGGGTGATCTTGATTGCCTTGGGTTGAGACAAAGCCTTGTGTTTCAGACACATTGGATGTGACCCAACCCGTGCGTTTTGAGCGCCATTCAAAAATTGCTTTAATGAAGTTCCATGTACCACGGATGGAGAAGCCCATGGCCTCATTGATTTTGTGAGTCTTGTATATCAAGACTGTGGTGACATGGTCTTGCAGGTTTTGGCCAACGCCTTGCAATTCGTGCACCAATGGAATCCCTAGGCTTTGTAAATGCTGTGCGGGTCCAACGCCCGACAACATCAGCAACTGAGGCGAGCCAAATGACCCACCCGATACGATGACCTCTTTTCTGGCTTTGACTTCATGCAGCACACCATTGACGCTGTATTGAATGCCCACAGCACGCTTGCCCTCAAACACAATTTGAGTGGCATGGGCATGCGAGATAACTTTCAAATTGTCTTGATGGCGATGCGGATCGACATAGGCTCTGGCTGCATTCCAGCGCTCACCCCCTTTTTGCGTCACCTGACCCGGTGACACGCCAAATTGTTGCGCCCCATTGTAATCGGGGTTGGTGGGTATGCCTTGTTCGTTGCAAGCCTTCATAAAAGCGTTGTTCAAGGGGCTAGGGCTTCTTAAGAAACTGACATTCAAAGGTCCACCCACACCGCGATAGTCGTTGGCGCCAAAGCACTCGTTGTTTTCTGCTTTTTTAAAGTACGGCAACACATCCTGATAGGACCAGCCGTCGTTGCCCAATTGGGCCCATTGCTTGTAATCGTTGGGATTGCCTCGGGTGTAAACCATGGCATTGACGGATGAACTGCCGCCCATGACTTTGCCGCGAGGCTGAAACCCTTCGCGGCCATTGAAGCCAGCCTGCGGAATGGTGTTGTAGCCCCAACTGTTGATCTTGAAAGGCGCGGTGGCAGCAAAGCCCAGAGGCGCTCTGACCAGCACGGAATCGTCGGAGCCGCCGGCTTCCAACAAGCACACTGTGGTAGACAAATCTTCGCTTAAACGCCCTGCAACACAGCACCCAGCCGAGCCGCCACCCACCACCACATAATCAAACTCTGAATGCAACATACATTTACCTTGTGACGATGGGAAAATTGCCAGGGGCTTTTTCTAGCATGCTGAAGAAAGTGGCCAAGTCCAGTGTACTGCCGTCTATTTTGGTTTGATCGGACAACAACAAATCTTTACCGCCTGCTTGACCTAACACCATTTTTAAGAAGAAAGGTTGTGTCAAAGTTAATGTGGCGTTGGCATCTTTTTCGGGCGACTTTTGTACATGGTGCATCACCGAGTTGTCGATGCGCAAGACATAAGTTTGCTTGGTATCAGAAAAAACCAAATTGATTTTGAGTTTCTTACCTTCTGCTTTGGTGGCATTGAGTGAGGCAGCCATGGCCTCCAAAAATCTCTCAATGGGCGTTTGGTTCAACATCTCAAGCAGACTCTCACGCGACATGCCTTTTTCTGGCGGCCCTTCACGCAACTCCAAGGCACCCGTTAAATAAAAATTGCGCCACGCTGAAGACTCCGATGCAAAGCCCAAATGGTCAAAGGTTTCGGCCAACATTGTTTTGGCTTCCGTGTTGCCAGGTGAAACATACACCACGTGCTTGAGCAGTTCTGCAGCCCAACGGTGCTCACCTTTTGCAATGGCCTCTTTGGCCGCCTGCACTACTTTGTCGGCGCCGCCCATCAAACTCACATAGCGCTCGGAGGCTTGCAAAGCTGGCAAGGGATCGAGGTTGGAAGGATGCGCATCAAACCAACCCATGTAATTTTGATACACCGCTTTGACGTTGTGACGCACGGTACCGTAGTAGCCACGCACACTTAGATGTTCGTCCAATGCCTTGGGCATTTGAACTATTTCGGATATTTCGGCTGCGTTGAGCCCAGCATTCATGTGACGCACAGTTTGGTCGTGAATGAACTGGTACGCATCGCGCTGTTTGGCAATGAAATCTTGAATATTGGCAGCACCCCAAACCGGCCAGTGGTGCTGATTGAAAACAACTTCAGAGTTTTGAACATGGCGCAGCGTATCATTTAAAACAGATGCCCACTTGGTGGCATCGCGCACCTTGGCGCCTCGAAGTGTGTACAAATTGTGCAGGGTATGGCCCATGAGTTCTGCACCGCAGTAGGCCTTGAAGTCTGGCAAGTAAAACGTAAATTCTGAGGGCGCTTCTGTGCCCGATGCATTGTGGAAAACAAATCGAACGCCATCTAGCGTCATCATTTGTTTTTCTTGGTGAACTGTGATGGTCGGTGCCAAAATGCCCAACTTGCCAAAGGCCACGGCCTTGCCCAAGCCGTTGTCAACCAAGCCCTTTTCATTTTTTGGCAAGCGGCTGCCATACATGTACATAGCTCGCCGACCCATGGCTGGTCCCATCAGGATATTTTCACTGGTGGCCTCTTCCATGAAGCCAGTAGGCGCAACGATGGGAATCTTTCTGCTTTTGGCTTCTTGAGCACTGATCACACCCAAAGCGCCACCAAAATGATCGGCGTGGCTGTGCGTAAAAACCAGCGCGGATACTTTTTGATTGCCCAAATGTTTGCGTGCAAAGGCCATGGCCGCAGCCGAAGTTTCTTGGGCTGTCAGGGCATCAATCACAATCCAACCCGACTTGCCCTGAATGAGGGTGATATTGGCCAGATCAAATCCACGCAATTGCCAAATACCTTCTGTGACTTTGAACAACCCAATTTGATTGTTCAAAGTGGCTTGGCGCCATAGACTGGGGTTGACGGTGGCGGGTGCCTCGCCTTGGATAAAAGTGAACGCATCAAAGTCCCAAATGACTTTGCCTTCTGAATCTTTCACCTGCCCTGTGGGTGCTGCAATGAAGCCTCTTCTGGCATCACTTTTTTCTAGCCAAGCTTGCGAAATTTGTGTTTGCGCTGTGTTGACAGACGACTTTTGAGTTGTTGATGTGTCTGACTTTTGGCAAGCCATCGTCAACAAACTTACAAAAACTACAAATAGAAAACGAATCCTAAACATCGAGGTCATACCGCTACCCTGCATTTTAAAAACTCCTTCACTGAAGCGTTATAGAGCATGTGTGCAATTTGACCTAGGGGTAATACCCTGTTCAATTGAGGTACGAGGTGCATACTTAGAACCTTAATTCTGAGACCGACCCTTTATGCCCCAAGCCGCCCTTGATTCCGGCATCCCACCAACCCCTTTGTACTTAGACAAAAAGCGCTATGCCTGGTTGTTTTCAGTCATTGGGCCAGGGCTGTCATTGGTGGGCACGGTGGCAGTCAGCTTTTATGACATCGGCACTTGGATCCTATTTTTCCCATTGGTTTTCTTCTATGTCTTTGTTCCATTGCTAGATTTTTGGGTGGGCGAAGACACCAACAATCCTCCAGAGTCAGAGGTTCCAAAGCTAGAGCGTGATGGCTATTACCGCGCCATTACGTATGCCACTATTCCAATTTTGTGGGTGGCCGTTATTTTCAATTGCATTTTTCTTTGCACCCACACCCTGAGTATTTGGGAATGGTTGGCCACCGTCATCAGCACTGGCTCTGTTTTAGGTTTTGGCCTCAATGTCAGCCATGAACTAGGCCACAAATTGGGCACTGTGCCACGCAAAATTGCTTTGCTCAACACGGCTTTGGGCGCATACGGCCACTTCTCTATTGAGCACAACAGAGGGCACCATCGGCATGTGAGTACGCCCGAAGATCCCGCCTCTTCCAAAATGGGCGAAAACATTTACAGGTTTGCGTGCCGAGAAATTCCAGGGGCTGCACGCAGAGCATGGCACTTGGAAGCCGATCGATTGAAGAGGATGGGACGCTCTGCCTGGCACCCAGACAACGAAATTTTGCAGGCTTTGTGCCTCACAGCACTTGTCTATGGCACCCTCATTTATTTTTATGGCTTGCCCATGTTGGTCGTGCTTGTGCCAGTCGCCCTGTGGGGCGCATTTCAATTGACCTCCGCCAACTATGTAGAGCATTACGGCATACAGCGGTTGAAGACTGCACAAGGCACTTACGAAAGCTGCAAACCTCATCACTCTTGGAACAGCAACCATTTGGTGTCCAACTTGGTTTTGTTTCAGTTGCAACGTCACTCAGACCATCACACCCACCCTGGTCGGTGTTATCAATCGCTCAGAGATTTTCCCAATTTGCCCAGACTGCCCTCAGGCTACTTTGGCATGTTCTTTTTGGCCTACATCCCGCCACTTTGGTATTGGGTCATGGACCCTTTACTAATCAAAACGGTGGGTGGCAAATCAGATCACATCAATTTTTTACCCAGCGCCAAACAGCGGCTGATGCTGAAGTACCAACTTCAATGAGTGGCACCCATTTGAACTTTGGCGTCTTGGGCGTCTGTGCCGCCTTGTTGTAAATGCAACACCATCACCTCTAATGCACACAACACAGCTGCTTTGAGGGTTTCGGTGCTCATACTGGCCAAGCTGGCACCAGACCTCATTGCTGCCTGGATTGGCATGAGGGGCACATGCACAAAGCCACTCAGCACGCCCTTGCCTGCCAAGGCATGTTGCAATCCATAAAACACTTGATTGCAGACAAAGGTGCCCGCCGTTTGCGAAATGGCAGCCGGAAAACCTTGTGCCTTCAAAGCCGTGGCCATTTTCTTAATGGGCAAGCTTGAAAAGTAAGCCGCAGGACCATGAGCCACCACGGGTTCGTCAATGGGCTGCGCACCTTCGTTGTCTGGAATTCGGGCGTCACACACATTGATGGCCACACGCTCAATGGAGAAATCGCTTCGACCATCTGCCTGTCCCAATGACAAAACCATGTGCGGCTGATGCGCGTCAAGCGCCTGCGCTAGAACTTGCAAAGACTTGGAAAAAACACACGGCAGTTGAACCACTACCAACTGCGCACCCGACACGATCAGACCGTCAAGTTGTTTGGCAACTTCCCATGAAGGATTGACGGTTTCACCGCCAAAGGGCTCAAAACCTGTGATCAGAATTTTCAAGGGCAGCACCTTTTGCAATTTCAATGGTGTTCATTTTAGGCAAGAATGCAAGTTATGACCTCAGATCAAACATCCAAGCTCACCACCCCCATTGGTTTCATTGGCATTGGCAACATGGGCTTTGCCATGATGGCGCGTTTGTTGTCTCAGAACTGGCCCGTGGCTGTTTATGACATCGACCCTGTTGCCTGTCAAAAAGCAAAGTCCATGGGCGCACGCGTTTTGAACAGCCCAGCCCAAATTGCAGCCCAATGCAAAACCACTTTATTGGTTGTGGTCGATGCTGCGCAAGTGCACCAAGTATTAAACGGCGCTGACGGCTACTTCTCCAATGCGCGCGAAGGTCATGTCCTCTTTTTATGCCCCACCCTCAGCCCTTTGGATGTGGCCCACTTTGCACAACAAGCACACATCAATAACGTTGACCTGATTGATGCGCCCATGTCGGGCGGCCCTGCGCGCGCAAGAGAAGGTCAGATGAGTTTCATGTTGGCAGGCGCAGAATCGGTACTTTTAGCGCACACAGATTTATTGAATGCCATCACACCAAATCGTTTTGTAATCAGTGCAAAAGCAGGCGATGCGGCCAAGACCAAACTGGCCAACAACCTCTTGGCCGGCATTCAGTTGGCTGGCATCAGTGAGGTTTTGGCCATGGCCCAATCATGGGGTTTGAATGCACAAACCACTTTGGCCGTTATGCAAGCCAGTAGCGGACAAAGTTGGATTGGGCAAGACAGAATGCAAAGGGCTTTGCAAAACGACTTTGAACCCAGAGCCCACACCACATTGTTGGCCAAAGACACCCGACTGGCTTTGGAAGCTTGCCAAGCCATGTCGGTCAAAGCGCCCGCCTTGGGCGTGGTGGCCACCGAACAGTTTGCTTCGGCATGTCAAAACGGATATGCGCACTTAGACGATGCCAGCTTGTTTTTGCAGGCTGGTGGTCAACCTAGCCCTTAAAGCCCAACCCGTCTGAAAACTCAAGTAGCTAGGCCAATGCAGGCTCGGGCTTATCTACTGGCGCGTAGCCCATTTCATCTAAGGCTAGGGCTAAATGTTGAACACTGCGTCCGGGGTTGTGCAGTTTTTCTAGGCCAAACAAGCCAATGCGAAAGGTCATGAAGTCCTTTGGTTCATCGCATTGCAAAGGTACCCCTGCAGCGGTCTGCAAACCCAAAGCCAAAAACTTTTTGCTGTTGTGAATGTCGGCATCTTGGGTGTAACTGACCACCACACCTGGTGCTTGATAACCCATGGCCGCAACGCTTTGGAAGCCTCGCGATTCCAACAGCGCACGCACTTGATTGCCCAACTCTTGTTGTTCTTGCTTTACTTTGGCAAAGCCGTAAGCCTGAGTCTCTTGCATCACATCGCGCAAGCGTGCAAGCGCATCAGTGGGCATGGTAGTGTGGTACATGTGAGTGCCCGATTCGTAGGCTTCCATAATTTGCAACCACTTTTTTAAGTCACACGCAAAGCTGGAGCTTTGCGTCGAATCAATGGCTTTGCGAGCACGCTCGCTCAGCATGACCATGGCACAGCAAGGTGAACCGCTCCATCCCTTTTGGGGTGCACTGATCAAAATATCAACACCAGTGGCTTTCATGTCAACCCACATAGCGCCTGAGGCGATGCAGTCCAATACAAACAGCCCGCCCACCTTGTGAACCGCGTCGGAGACACGTTTCAAGTAGCCATCGGGCAAAATCATGCCAGCAGATGTTTCTACGTGGGGCGCAAAAATCACAGCGGGCTTTTCCGCTGCAATTTGAGCTTCAACCTCTTCAATGGGGCAAGGTGCCCATGCGGATTTTGTATGCGGGCTTTGCTGTTTTGCTTTGAGCACAACAGAGACATCTGGAATTGCGCCCATCTCAAAGATTTGGGTCCAGCGATAGCTGAACCAGCCATTGCGAATGACCATGACTTTTTTGCCATGGGCAAACTGTCTGGCCACGGATTCCATTCCAAATGTACCGCTGCCAGGCACCAATGCCACAGAGTGAGCGGCATAGACTTCTTTCAAGATGTCGGAGATGTCTTGCATCACCCCTTGAAATCGTTTGGACATGTGGTTCAAAGCTCGGTCTGTGTAGACCACAGAGAATTCAAGCAAACCATCGGGGTCGATGTTGGGCAGCAATGCAGGCATGGCCGGTCTCCTGTTTAATAGAGGGACATTTGATTCTAGACATTTAACGAAAAATTGCATTGCTTTTTCTACAGTTGAGCCATGATTTTCGATAAATAACTAGGGTTTACACCCATCATTCAAACAATCCGTAGCACTAGCATCCTCTCAAAGGAAAACACTCATGCAAGCTCTTCATCATTTATCTAAGCGCGCCAAGCAACTTTTATGGCTGACAGCCTTGCTGCCAACCTTGGCCTTGTCTCAAGCTTGGCCCACCAAGCAGCCCATTAAATTGGTGGCTGTTTTTCCGCCAGGCGGTTCAGTGGACCAAGTGTCTCGCATCATTGCACCGGTGCTTTCGCAACAATTGGGGCAAAGCGTTGTGGTGGAAAACAAAGGCGGCGCTTCGGGCGTGATTGGTACAGCAAGCGTGTTGTCTGCACCCGCAGATGGCTACACCTTCGCGGTGGTGTTTGACACCCATGGCGTCAACCAAAGCCTAATTCCCAACATGCCGTACGACAGCAAAAAAGACATCGTGCCGCTCATTTTGGTAGGAACTTCAGCCATGGTGCTGACATCCAATGTAGGCAATGAGTACAAAACATTTGCCGATGTTGTGGCGGCAGCCAAGGCCAAAAAGAATGTGTCATTTGGCACCATTGGCAACGGCAGTTTGGGTCATTTGGCCATGGCCTTGCTGGGCAAAAATGCCAACCTTGAGTTCAACCACATTCCCTACAAAGGCGGCGGCCCGCTCATGACCGATGCGGTTGCAGGGCATGTGCCCTTGGCCATGGGCACAGTATTTTTGAGCAAGCCCCACATCGACAACAAACGCATTCGCCCCTTGGCGGTCACGTCCTTAAAGCGTGTCCCTGAATTTCCAGATGTACCCACCATTGCGGAAGCAGGTTTTCCAGGCTTTGAAGCGCCTGCTTGGTGGGCTTTGTTGGCTTCTGCCAAAACGCCCCCCGACATTGTCAAACGCATGAACGAAGAGCTGAACAAGGTTTTGCAAAACCCTGAAGTGTCTCAACGCCTCAGTGCCCAAGGGATTGAAATTTCGGGAGGCAGTGTGGACAAAGCCAAGACCTTCATCGACAAACAAATTGACACGTGGGCCAAAGTGGTTCGCGACAACGGCATCAAACCCGACTAATTGCAGGACAGCAGAAACCTGCTTAATTCAGGTTTCTGGCGTAATTTGCAAGGCCACCAAAATTCTGGCCACCATGTTGTAAGTGGCAATGGCGGTGGTCAATTCCAGTATTTCGGTGGTGCTCAATTTGGCTTGCAACTTTTCAAACAAAGCGTCGTCCACCTTAACGCGCTGCGTCATTTGTGCAGCATATTGCACCACCCATTGCGACATTTCATCAAAACTTTTGTCTGAAACACCATCGGCAGGATTGGCTTGCACGGCCCTTTGAAGCGCATCCAATTCGGCTTGCGTGCCACCCGCCTTGAGAAAGTCGGGAGCGTGATGATGGTATTCATAATGGGCGCCGGTTAAGAGGGCCACGGTACAAATGCCAAGTTCGCACAATTTGCGCGAAGCCGACAAGCCTGTGCGCACATTGCGCATGTACACATTCCAACCTGCGGCAACGGGTTCACTCCACAAAAGTGCCTTGTCCAAATTTAGGAGCGCACCGCCCCGTCTGGCCAAAATGGCATCGACCAGTTCTTTGGGTTGGGGATGCTGCTCGGGCGTCCAATCAGGAATGCGCATGGTGCAAGGCCTTTCAGATGAATGCGTGTGTTGGGGATGGCTTATTTGTAAAAAACTTCAAGCTTGCCTTTGAGCTTGATGAGCAAAGGCTGGCCTTTTCGATCGAGTGTTTTGCCAGCAGGCACTTTTACCCAGCCCTCGCTGAGACAATACTCCTCCACGTCTTTGCGTTCTTTGCCATTGAAACGAATGCCAATGTCGTGCTCAAAAACTTCGGGCTTGTAAAAGGGGCTGCGCGAATCGATGGAGAGGTGATCGGGCAATTCGGGGCGGGCGGGTGTGTCACTCATATTTCAGGGATTTAAATAGTCAAACTCAAGTTATCGTAACACCGCTCTTTAAAATGTTGCCTATGAACACCACTGAGATTTTTTTAATTGCCATGGGCCTTGTTTTTACGGTGCCCTACTTTATTTGGCGGCTGGGCAACACCGGCTATTACGCCCCGCTGGTGGTGGTTCAAATCTTAACGGGCATTGTGCTTGGCCCTGGCATCTTGGGACATGTCTTTCCCGATTACTACCAATTTGTTTTCAACCCAGCTGTCGTGCAATCACTGACAGGCATTGCATGGTGGGCGGTCATGTTGTTTGTTTTTCTGGCAGGCATTGAACTTGACCTAAGCAAGGCTTGGGAAGACCGCAAGGAAAGCGGTATTACAGCGGGTCTGGCGATGTTAATGCCCTTGGTATTTGGCGCTTTGGCTGCAGCCTTCATGGCATCTGGTGCCCTAGGTTCAGGGTGGATTGGCGCGCAGGGGCAAACTTGGCAATTCATCATGGGAGTGGCCATGGCATGTGCCGTCACTGCGTTGCCCATTTTGATATTGTTCATGGAAAAAATGGGGCTGCTTAGGCTCCCTCTAGGCCAGCGGATCTTGCGCTACGCCAGCTTGGACGACATTGCCATCTGGGGGGTGTTGGCGCTGATCTTGATGGACTGGCATCGGGTGGGCCAGCAAATTTTCTTTTTCTTTGCCTTTGCTATTTTGAGCATGGCCCTGCGCCGGTTGATGCAAAAACTGCCCGAATCCGACCGTTGGTACGTGGCACTGATTTGGCTAATTGTGTGTGCCTTTGGCGCCGATTGGTCGGGCTTGCATTACATGGTGGGTGCGTTTTTGGCGGGGGTTGTGATTGAATCAAAGTGGTTTAATCAATCGCAAATGGACTTTCTGCGACACCATGTTTTACTGGTCATGATGCCTGTATTCTTTTTGAGTACAGGCCTTAGAACCAATTGGTCCATGGGCGGTGCAACCGTTTTCATGGCAGCTGGCATTCTTCTGCTGGCATCGGTCTCGGGCAAGCTGGCGGGCATCCACATTGCAGGCAGATTATTGAAGTGGCCGCCTGGCGAAGCGTCTTTGATTGGCTGGTTGCTACAAACCAAGGCACTGATCATGATTATTTTTGCTAACATCTTGTTAGACAAGCAAATCATTAGCTCTGAGTCCTTTACGGCCCTGCTTTTAATGGCCGTGATGAGCACCATGCTGACCACACCCATGGTAACGCCCTTGCTTGAGAAAATGAAATAGGCATGGGGCGTCCAGTTTAGCCCCAATCTGGTCAGACCAATTAGGGTTATCTTGGATACTGCAACCCGGATTGACGTGTGATACTGATTTCAGTTTCAATGACCAGCTAACCAGTTAGCGGGTCAGGTTTTTTTCAGGAATTATTCAATGGCCAGTGTATCGATCAGATCCGTCAAAAAGAACTTTGGCGATGTTCCCATCCTTCACGGTGTCGACATTGAAATCAAGGATGGTTCTTTCACTGTCTTGGTGGGTCCCTCGGGTTGCGGTAAATCTACACTGCTGCGCATGATTGCAGGCCTCGAAGAAGTGTCTTCAGGCGAAATACACATCGGGAAAAACAAAGTCAACGACCTGCCTCCCAAAGAGCGTGACATTGCCATGGTGTTTCAAAACTACGCGCTCTACCCGCACATGACGGTGGGCGAGAACATGGCCTTCTCCCTCACCTTGGCCAAGCGCCCCCAAGACGAAATTGACAAAAAAGTAGCCCGTGC